>JAEUQZ010000404.1 GCA_016788965.1 Anaerolineae bacterium
TGCGCATCCGCCGCCTGCTGGGCACTCACCAGTGTGCCGAGTTCGGTCAGGAAAGCATCGTTGGAAGCATAAGGACGCGTGGCAATCAGGGCGGCGGCTACGGTATCATCCACGCCGGGAATCTGCTTGAGCGTCTCGGCATCCGAGTCGTTGATCTGGACGGGCACATACACGTACTGCTCGTAAGCCGCCACCTGCGCGTCATCGACGTACTTGCCGATCTCCCGCCGGAACTGGGCGATGCTCACATATGGGCGATATTCCTCAAACTCGCGCACCATCCGGTTGCTCATGTTCGGGATCGTCAGCAGTTCGTCGCTGGTAGCCGTATTCAGATTGATGAGCGTGAAGCCGACCGCCGGAGCCGCCTCAACGACTGTGTTGGCCGGGCTGCTCTGCGGGCTGACCACCGCCAGATCGTTGTCGTATTCACCCACATCGACGACCGGGTAGAACGGGCCTTCCGTCTGGGTCGGCGTCGCCGTGAGCGTGCCGCTCGGTGCGTCCGCCGTGGCGATCACCAGGTCTTTGGTCGCGGTCTGGATTGTCGCGCCCTGGGCATCGGTGACAGGCGTGAGTTCCAGCAGGACGCTGGCCGCGCTCTCGCCGAGTTCCCGGAAGATGTTGTCATTCTGCGCCGCGCTGAGGTCATCCGTGAAGTAGAACTGGGTCGTCAGCAATTCGATTCCATCCTGCTTCACCTTGACGTGAATGTGCAGCGGACGACCCATCTCTGGGGCAGGGACGACCGTGCGGAAGGCATAGGCTCCGTTCGCGTCGCTGACGACCGAGCCGTAATGCTGGAAGTTGGCATCAAAGCCGTCCGCCGCGGCGTTCGGATGGTCATAAGCTCCATTGGCATCGGTCTGCCAGATTTCGACGGTGACGCCGGCCAGCGGGTTCCCGTTCACATCCACGACGTGCCCATACACGATCAGCACATCGCCAACCGCTTCCACAGGCTCATTGAACTGCGGCAGATCGCTGGCAGGCGCATCCTGTGCCCCCACGATGCCCACCCCCATCAGCAGGATGACGATGATGAGAACTAAACGCGAGATCGATTTCATGCTTCGTTGCTCCTCTGTCCCGATCCACCTGGCCGGGACAAATGCTAGATCAGCCACCCACTCTACTGATGTTCCCACCCCCGCTGGTTATGTGTGCCTCAAATATCCTTAAATCTGCCTTAAACGACCTGACCCCCAGCCCGATTCGGTGCGATACTGGAGGAAACATCCGCGATCAACCTGAAAAGCAACCTCATGCCCCTGATCGTCATGATTGAAGATGACCGCCTCATCGTCGAACCCGTCGCCCGTGCCCTGCGCGGCCTGGGATACGAACTGCTGCCCGCTTACGACGGCGCTTCCGGCCTGGAACTGGTCTTGAACAAACAGCCCGATCTGGTCATCCTCGATATCATGCTGCCAGAAATGGACGGCTGGGAAGTCTGCAAAGCCGTCCGCCAGCACAGCGTTGTCCCCATCCTGATGCTCACCGCCCTCAACGAAGAGATCGACCGCGTCCTCGGCCTGGAACTCGGCGCCGACGACTACCTGTCCAAGCCTTTCAGCACCCGTGAACTCATCGCCCGCATCAAAGCCCTCCTGCGCCGCGTCGAGTTCGACCTCCAGCGCGCCCCCCAGTCCCAACAGATCACCGTCGGTGACTTCCGCCTCGATCTCGACCGCCGCCAGGTCTTCAAAGGCGACCACGAACTCGCCCTCCGTTATAAAGAATTCGAGCTGCTCAGCCTGCTCGTCGCCAAAGCCGGTGAGGTCGTCACCCGCGCTGAAATCTTCGATAAAGTCTGGGGAACTGAATGGCTCGGCGACATGCGGACGCTCGATGTCCACATCCGCTGGCTGCGTGAAAAACTCGAAGACGATCCCGGCCAGCCCCGCCACATCCAGACCGTGCGCGGCGTCGGCTACCGCTTTGCATCAGGAGCCGACCGATGACCATCCGACTGACCGGCATTCGCGCCCGCCTGCTGGCCGCGTACCTCGGCATTCTCATCCTCGGCTTCGGCGCCCTGACCGTCGTCGCCGGGGGACAGATTTCCTCCGCCGCCCGCCAGGATTACGAGCAGCGCCTCGTCAACGAGATGCGCCTCATCGCCCAGGGCTTGACCTCCTACCTGCGCGATGCCACCCTCGACTCTGACCCCGCCGCCCTCACCGAACTCATCACCGGCTACGAAAGCGATGTCGGCGGCGTGCTGACGCTGCTCCCCTTCGATTCGCGTGACCGCCGCCCCATGCCCATGATGCTCGACTACCCCGAGATCGAGACCGCCCTGCGCGGCAGTATCGCTGTCGTCCAGCGCCCCGATAACGCCGGCCAGGACTCGCTTTTCACCGCCATCGCCATCGGTGACATGCGCGGCGGCCTCATTGCCCAACTGAGCGTCCCCGTCGAGAACCTTCAGCGCCTCGTCCTCGAACGCTGGACCGTCCTCGGCCTGATCTTCGCCCTCGTCACCGCTGTCACCTTCGCCGCCGCCCTATGGGTTTCCCGCAGCATCATCCAGCCGCTCTACGCCCTGCGCCAATCCGCCTTGCGCCTCTCCAAAGGTGATCTCTCCCACCGCGTTGCCCGCATTGGCCGCGACGAAATCGGCGATGTCGCCCGCGCCTTCAACGACATGGCCGGCCAGCTTCAGAGCATGTTGGAGGAGCAGCGTGCCTTCGCCAGCAACACCTCCCATGAACTCCGCACCCCGCTGACCACCATCCGCCTCCGCACCGAGGCCCTGCGCTACGACACCAGCCTCGACGCCGATACCACCCAGACCTACATCCGCGAGATCGACCAGGAAGTCCTCCGCCTCGCCGCCCTCATCGATGACCTGACGCTCCTCTCCCGCTTCGATGCCGGCCGCGCTGAACTCGGCGCCACCGAGATCGACCTGGCCCGCTTTGCCAGCAGCCTCCAGCAGCAGGTCAGCCCGCAGGCCGCCGCCCGCAGCATCACCCTCAGCAGCAGCCTCCCGCCCGATCCGCTCGTCGTCAGCGCCAGCCTCACCCACCTGACCGTGGCCTTCCGCAACCTGCTGGAGAACGCCATCAAATACACCCCGGTCGGTGGCAAGGTCGATCTCCTCGTCAGCGCCGGCGTGGATGGAGCCTGCGTCATCGTTCAGGACAACGGCCGCGGCATCGCTGCCGAGCATCTCCCGCACCTTTTCGAGCGCTTTTACCGCGCCGACAAGGCCCGCTCGCGGGATGTCCCCGGCACGGGGCTGGGATTGGCGCTGGTCAGATCCATCATTGAGGCATATGGGGGAAGCATCACCATTGAAAGCGCGGGACTCGGACAGGGAACCACGGCCACCGTTTTCTGGCCGTACCGCCCAAAAACCCCGACTCACTGAAAAACAGGTCGGAACAGGTGATCGTTTGATTCCGCAAACCGCGCGTTTGATTCCACCAACCCCGCGCCGCTTGGGTGTATGGGGGCAAGGCGGAATGTTGGCGGACTGATTGGTGGCGGACGGGCAGAAGCCCGTCCCTACGATTGCCGTCTTCGTAGGGACGCCATTCTGCGACCGAAGGAAGTCCCTTTAGGGAGCGTCCGCCGCATCGTCAGAACCCCTGGAGGGGGTGTTCTTCACGTTAGCCCGGCCATTTCATGGCTGGGCGACCCCACCCCCTCCGTATGATCTTGGCGTTCTTGGCGGTTCGTTTTGTCTTTTCCTTTGCGTCCTTTGCGTCTTTGCGGTTTAATTGAGGTTACTAACACGCCGCCCAGAGCCAGGATCGCCCCATGCCCACTGTCTTCATCAGCCATGCCAGCGCCGACGACGCCCCCATCACCCGGCTGCACGACGCCCTCGAAGATGCCACAAAACTCGACCTGTGGGTCGATCACCGCGACCTCGAAGCCGGCGACGAGTGGCAGGCCGAGATCGATGCCGCCCTGCGAGCCTGCCCGTATGTGATCGTCGTCCTCAGCCAGAAGGCCATCGCCAGCCGGGAAGTCACCGCCGAGTGGCGCTATGCCCTGGGCTGCGGCAAGCGCCTGCTGGTCGTCCTGCTGGAAGACCTGCCGCTCGATCAAATCCCTTACCGCCTGCACACCATCCAGTGGGTCAAACTCCACGCCGATTGGGACGGCGGCGTGAAAACGCTGGCCCGCGCCGTGCTGCGGGCGCATGGCCGCGCCGACGGCCCGGCTGACGACTCCGCGCCGGAGTTCTCCCACTGGCCCGTGACCGCCCGCCCGCCCATCGACCGCCGCCTGACCGACATCCCCCTCAGCGGGCGCGACGCCGACCTGAAGAAGCTGCTGCGCCAGCTCAAAAACCACCCGGTCGCCATCCTCGGCGTCGGCGGGCTGGGCAAATCCCGGCTGGCCGCCGAAGCCCTGCTGCGGGCGGAAGGCGTCGGCG
>JAEUQZ010000405.1 GCA_016788965.1 Anaerolineae bacterium
GTCGGCGATGTCCCGCTGCCAGTCCGATCCCGGTTCCAACTGCTGGACATCGAACCAGACGGCGAGGCCGCTGGCCTGCAAGCGCAGCACCAGCGACTCGGCGAAATAGTATTGGCTGCGTGAATAACTCAGGAAGGTTTTCCAGGGCAAGGTCGAGCGGCTCCTCAGTCCGTAGGCAGGGAATCCAACCGCCGCGTGCCGGGGATGCTCAGCACGAAGTCCGCGCCCAGCGCCAGCGCCGGGGTGATCGCCCCGCGCAGGTTTCCGTCCAGCACCCGTTCCACCACCAGCGGAGCCGCCAGCGCGGTGAACTGGTAGCCTTCGGCCGTCTCCAGCCACGCCTGCCGGGTTTCCTCCTGCGGATTCCGTACCTGGGCGTACAGCGCCGAGCGCCCCGTCTGGCGATGGCCTTCGTCCGGCCCGCTCAGCATCCGGCTGATCTGCCCGCGCAGGAAGCCGCGCAGCCCGCTGCTCTGGAGCAAGCCGCGCAGCAGCGGCCCGGTCACGCGGAACAATTCGATGGCCGAGGGCGGAAAGGTCAGGAAGGTGGTGATGTTGGGAATGCCCGTCGTGCGCCAGCCGATCTCCAGGTCGCCCCACGGGATCGGCATAGCCGCTTTCTGCCCGGTCGTGAAGGTGAAGCGCCGCGCCCCGTAGCCGAAGGGCAGCGTCGTCAGATTCCCGTCCCGCCGCGCCGCGATGCCCATCTGCGCCAGCAGTTCCAGCATCGAGTTGGCCGTCCCCGCGCTGATCCGCCCGGTCATCCGCTCGGATGTGCCCAGCGCGTCCAGCGCCACGATGAGCTGGTCAGCGTCGGGGAGTTGGTCGGCGACGTACTTCAGCAGGCAGTCGCTGGGAATCACGTCAAACCCCACGCCGGGGATCAGCGCGATGCCGCGCTCACGGGCAGCCTCGTCATAGCCGAAGACCTGCTGGTAAACCGGAATTTCCCCGGTGATGTCCAGGTAATGCGCCCCGGCCTTCAGGCAGGCCCGCACCATCGCCGCGCTGGTCTGGACGAACGGCCCGGCGGCATGGTAGACCAGCCTGACCCGGCTGACGGCCTGAGCCAGCCCTTCCGCGTCGTCGAGCGCGACGGCGACCCATTCCAGTCCCAGCCGCTCGGCCAGCGGCCGCAGCTTCTCGGCAGACCGTCCGGCCAGCAGCGGGCGGTGTCCGCGCTGAACGGCTTCCTCGGCGACCAGCGCGCCGGTATACCCGGTCGCGCCGTAGAGCATCCAATCCGGCATGGGGCAGCTTCCTTATGGAGCGGAGAGGATGACATCCCCTCCGCTTTGCTCGATGTTACTTTGGTGGAATTGTACCCGCTACGCCGGAGCGCGGGTATCGTCGCGGACGCCGACCATGTACTCGACGATTTCCTGGGTGTTGGTCTCGGCGGTGCGCTTCTCGGCCACCTTGCGTCCCCGGTGCATCACCACGATGCGGTCGGTCACGGCGAAGACATCCGGCAGCGTGTGGCTGATGAGGATCACCGGAACCTTCTGTTCCCGCATACGGCGGATCAGTTCCAGCACCTTGCGCTGCTCGACCACGCCCAGGTTGTTGGTCGGCTCGTCCATAATCATCAGCCGGGCGTTCCAGTACATGGCGCGGGCGATGGCGACCGCCTGCCGCTGCCCGCCGGAGAGCTTCTCGATTTGTTGGCTCAGGCTGGGAAAACGGATGTCCAGGCTGTCCAGGATTTTCTGGGACTCGGCCTGCATGAAGGTTTCGTCCAGCGTGCGAACGAAGCCGACCAGCGAACGCTTCTTGACTTCGCGCCCCAGGAAGATGTTGGCCGGGACATTGAGGTTGTTCGCCAGCGCCAGGTCCTGATAGATGGTCTCGATCCCGGCCCGGCGGGCATCGATGGGCCGCGAGAAGTGAACGCGCTGCCCCTGGAAGCTGATCTCGCCCTCCTCGGCCTGATACACGCCGGAGACGCACTTGATGAGCGTGGATTTCCCGGCGGCGTTGTCCCCCACCAGGCCGATCACCTCTCCAGGGAACACATCCAGGCTGACATGGTTGACAGCGACCAGACCGCCGAAGCGTTTGACGAGGTTTCGGACAGATAACATCGGTTCCATAATCATTTCACCCCTGTCCCGCTTCCATACGGCCGATGATGAGGTCACGCGCCTGGTCGATCAGCACGGCCAGGATGACCACGATGCCGACCACGATGAACTGCCAGAACGGCTGCACATTCAGCATGACCAGCCCGGTTGTCAACACCGCGATAATCAGCGCCCCGATGACCGTCCCGGCCACCGTGCCGTGCCCGCCGAACATGCTCACCCCGCCGATGATGACCGCCGCAATCGAGGACAGCAGCAGTGGGTCCCCGGCGATGGGCGACCCGGCGTTGAAGCGGGCGGTGTGCAGGATGCCCGCTAACCCGGCTGTGCCCGCCGAGAGCATGTACAGCATAATCACATGGCGATCCACGGGAACGCCCGCGCGGAGCGCCGCTTCCCGGCTGCCGCCGATGGCGAAGGTATGCCGTCCGTATTGGGTGCGGTGCAGGACGAACAGGGCGATCAGGAAGACAATGGCCGTCACCACTACCGGCCACTGGAAGACTCGATCCAGCCGTTGAAGCACCTCGCCAGTCACATCCGGGCGCTGGAGGAAGAATATCCCGCCGCCTTCGCCGGAAACGACGTAGAGCAGCGCCTCATTGCCGAAGGTGCGGACGGCGGGCGGCTGGCCGATGACCGAGTTGCCGCCGGAAAGCAGAAAGGCGATCCCGCGGGCGATGAAGGACATGCCCAGAGTGACGATGAAGGGTGGCGTCCGCAGCCGGGCGATGATCGTGCCGCTGATGAAGCCGAGGAACATCGTCACCAGGATGCCGACCACAAAGCCAATCAGTATGGCCGGGATTTCGGCCACGCCCCGCGCAGCCGTCAGGTCAGCGATGATGAGCGCGGAGACGACCGACGACAGCCCCATCATCCAGCCGACGGACAGATCGACGCCCGCGGCGATGATGACGAACGTCTGGCCGAGGCCCATCAGCAGGACGGGCGTGATCGCCATCAGGATGTTCTGCGAGTTCCGCAGCGAGAGGAAGTTGACATCGCCGCCGCTGGAAACTGAAATGGTCACGGTGAAGAAGATGATGAGGACAACGAGGAAGACCCACGCCCACACCCGGCTGACGAGCAGGACGGCCTGCCGCTGGCGCGAGAGTCGTTCAGCCTCGGTTGGGAGGTTCTGGGATGTGCTTGGATTGGCGGCAGTCATGGGGAACTCCGAAAAGAATGCGCCGGGGCGTCGTACTATTATGAAAGCGGGGGCAAGCGTTGCGCTTGCCCCCCTCGAAAGGAAGGTGTCTCAGTCCCTTACGGAACCTGATAGATGAAGCGAGCGACTGCCGGATCATCGACGTTGTTGATGTCGATGACTGCGTAGCCGGTCGTGACATGCTTCGGAACGCTGGTCACGCCGTGGTAATCGGCCATCGCAAAGGCCACCGCCATGTAGCCCATGTCGAAGGGCTTCTGGGCGATGACGAGCGTCACCACGCCGTCACGCAGGTTCTGGATGGCGTCCTGGGTCGCGTCGAAGGCGATGACCTGAACCTTGCCTTCCAGGCCGGCCGCCTTGACTGCGTTGCCTGCGCCCGTCGCGCTGAACACGTTCACGCCGAAGATGCCGGCCAGTTCGGGGAAGGCCTGAAGCTTGGCGTTGGTCTGTTCCGCCGAGGTGTTGGCGTCATCGAGGTTGTAGTCTTCACCGACCAGTTCCATGCCGGGGAACTCCAGGATGCCCTCTTTGAAGCCCTGGCCGCGCTGCTCAGTGGTGCTGACGCCGACGTTGGTGTTCTGGATGTAAACCTGCCCCTGCCCGCCGAGGACTTCGGCCAGGGCGCGGGCGGCGATCCGTCCACCTTCGACATTATCGGAGCCGATGTAGCTCAGCGGGAAAGTGACCGGGCCATCGACATAGTTGCCATCGCCGAGGAAGGTATCGACGGTGATGACCTTGATGCCCGCATCAATCGCGGCCTGGAGCGGTGCGATCATCTGTTCTTTGTCGGTCGGGGCGGTGATGAGGTAGTCAATGTCACCGCGAGCGACCAACGCATCCAGGATGGGGGTCTGCACGGTCGGCCCCCAGCTTTGCGGATACTGGGTGACGACTTCCAGACCGAAGTCGGCGACGGCGCGGTTCACGCCAATTTCCATGACCTGGTAGAAGGGGTCTACCACGCCCGGCAAAAAGCCAATTTTGGGTTTGTCTTCCTGGGCTGAAACCGCCGGAAGGATGGAGAGGGCGGCCAACATGACGAGAAGAACGAGGACGAATTTCCGGGTCATTGTTCACTCCTTAACGGCTGCATAAGTATTGCGAGAGTGCAAAGCTCGACCGACTGAATTCGTGT
>JAEUQZ010000406.1 GCA_016788965.1 Anaerolineae bacterium
GCCTCGGTCGCGCCGCAGCCGGGTCAGGGCGGCGGAGCCAGCGGCACGACCGTGACGGTCACGTCGGCGCGGCTGAATGTGCGGGCAGCCCCGGATGTCAGCGGGGCGATCCTGGTCAAGATCAGCGCCAACGAGACCTATCCCGTCACCGGGAAGAACGCCAACGCTTCCTGGTATCAGATCAATGTCAACGGGGTGGTCGGCTGGGTATCGGCGCGGTTCGTGCGGCTGAACGGCAGCACAGACGTGCCCGTCATCGGCACCAGCACCGGGCTGGCGCAGCCCGTGGATACCGGCTACATCACGACGGCGCTGGCGACCGTGAATGTGCGGAACGCGCCCAATGTCCGCAGCGGGGCGATCCTGGTGAAGATGCAGCGCGGCGAAACCGCCCGCGTGATCGGGCGCACCTCGGATAACCGCTGGTGGATGGTCAACTTCAACGGCACAACGGGCTGGGTGAGTTCGACCTACGCGCAGCTTCAGCCGAACGCGGAGCTGACGCGGATTCCGGTCACAGCCTAGCGCGTGCTAGGGACTCTGGTACAGGCTCTTTCCTGATCCTCACCCCCCAACCCCCTCTCCATTGCATGGAGAGGGGGAGTCAGACTGGCATTGAGGGGAAAAACCGCTGAAACATGCATAACACGCTCTAGCGAGTCGATTCGAGTCCAGATAGTACAGCGGGGGCAGTCCATCATGGGCTGCCCCCGCTTTCGTTCATATGACCTTACCCCGATCCGACGAGGGTGAAACTGCTAGGCTCCCCCCAGCAGCACCTCCTGAATGGCCGCGATGTCCTGACGCAGCAGATCGTCCGAACCCAGGTCGTCGGCCACCTTGTTGCAGGAGTGCAGCACCGTGCTGTGCGAGCGTCCCCCGAACGCCTCGCCGATCTGCGGCAGCGAGGCCAGCGTGATCTCCCGTGCCAGATACATGGCGATCTGCCGGGCGTAGCTCAGCCGGGCTGTGCGGCGCGGCCCGACCAGATCGTCCACGCTGATCTTGTGGTGGCGGGCCGTCGCATCCAGGACGTGCATCAGCGTCAGGTGATGCCGCGGCCGGCGGTATCCGGCCAGCGCGTTCTCGGCCAGATCAGGCGTGACCGGGCTGCGGCTCAACCGTGTCGTGGCGACGACCTGGTTGAAGATTCCTTCCAGTTCGCGGATGTTCGTCCGCGCCCGGTTGGCGATCATAGCGGCGATGGGGTCGCTCAGTTCGATCTCGCGTTCGTGCGCCCACATCTGGAGGATCGCTACCCGCGTCTCGAACTCCGGCGGCTGCAAGTCCATGACCAGCCCGCCGGAGAAACGCGACCGCAGCCGGTCTTCCAGCGTGGTCAGTTCGGAAGGATGCCGGTCGGAGGCCAGCACGATCTGCTTGTTATAGGTATACAGCGCATTAAAGGTATGGAAGAACTCTTCTTGCGTGCTTTCTTTCCCGGCAATGAACTGGATGTCATCGACCAGCAGCACATCCGCCGAGCGGTACTTTTCCCGGAACATGGCCGTGGTGCGCTGGCGGATCGCATCCACCAGATCGTTGGTGAACACTTCCGAGGGGATGTAAATCACCCGCTGGCCGCGCTCGCGGCAGACATGGGCGATGGCCTGGAGCAGGTGCGTCTTGCCCAGCCCGACCCCGCCGTAGACCAGGAACGGGTTATAATGCGAGGCGGGATGCTCGGCCACGGCCAGCGCCGCCTCGTAGGTCATGCGGTTGGCCGAGTTGGCGATGAAGCGCTCGAAGGTCAGGCGCGGATTGAGTTCGCTCTCCGGCAGGTCGGGCCGCTGCGGGCGGACGATCTGCTGGTGGAGTGGCGCGGGCGCGGCGCTCGGCTCCGGTTGGCGCGAAAGCAGCCGGAACAGGGGCAGTTCGTCGTCCTCGGCGGAGGTGAGCGCGGCTTTGTAGACTTCAAACAGGACTTCCGCCGGCTCGCCGGAGACATCCCCCAGGACGCGGCGCACCTCGCGGTACAGCCGGTGCTGGAGCATATCGCGGGCGTAGGAGTTGCCGACGCCGATTCGATAGGTTCCCTGATTGTAGGCAAGGAACACCGCTCCACGGAGCCAGGTATCGAAGCTGGCCCGGTCGAGTTGGATCTCCAACTGGGTAAGGGCAGTGTTCCAGATTTCTTGCGGACTCACGACACCAACCTCTACGACCGGCCGCGGGCAGCATTGAACAGGCGCGATGAAACATCCCGCGTGTGACCGGCCCCATTGAACTGGAAATTTCGGTTATTCGACCACCAGGGCACGAGACTGTGCCCCTTCCAGAGTGGGTGTAGGGGTGGCGTCTGGTTTTTGTGGGTGGCGTTCTTGTGTACTCCACAGTATACCGTATCGGACAGGTCGGCTCAACCGATTCCGGTTTGAAAATGTTAAAAATGGGCAATTTTTAAGGTTGGGATAAATCCTACCCAGAAACGTTAAAGATCATCTGGCTGTACTCATAAGGAACCCACCGGAGTCACAGCAGGCGTAGGCGCGATTCTTGGGATACCCACGCGAATGGGGGTTGAGAATCTGCCCTCCGATTTCGCAAAACGGCGGATTCGGAGGCAAAATTGCTGATGTCGATCAGCGAAAATCGAACTTCTTAAACTTGGGATATCTTCTACCAAGACGGGAAAAATAAGATCGTAGTTGGGATTACTTTGGGATATTTTGGGAAATATCAGGCTTGAGGTTGGCAAAAATCCCAATTGAGGAACATGGCTTAAACGTCAGTTAAAACAAGGGGCATACAGCCCTTTTATGTCTTTCGATTTCAATTATGAAGAGGAAGCTTGCCGAATGCCACCGTTAACAGTCGATTTCTTGAAGGCGCTGGTGGCTGAACTGGATGGCGAAGCCGTCACCGGGATGGGGGTCACGGGCAGCCACGCCCGCGGAACGCCGACCCCCTTCAGCGATGTGGATGTGCTGCGCTTCGTGCAGGACGCCCCCGCTCCGGAGGACGGCTACCGTCTGCTCCACCGGGAAGGGCATCTCATCAGCCTGACGACCACCACCATCGCCGCCAAACGCGCTGAACTGACCCGCCCGGAGGATTTGATCTGGGCCGTGCCCGGCATCCGCCAGATGCGCGTGCTGCTGGACAAGCGCGGCGAACTGGCCCGGCTGAAGCGCGATGTCGATCCGTTCAACTGGCGGCTGTTCCAGCCCGCCGCCGATGTCTACGCCAGCCGCGAACTGATGGGCTTCGCCGAGGAAGCCCACAAAGTCATGAGCGGCCTGTTCCTGAATGATGAGCCGGCCATGCTCTACGCCACCTATGGGCTGGTGCTGGGGCTGGCGCGGATCATGGCCGTGCAGCGCGGGTTGTTCATCGAGACCGAGAACCGCTACTTCGAGCAGGTCGTCGCTTTGTTCGAGCCGGGGGCCGATTGGCCGCGCTGTTTCCGGGCGGCGGCCGGGCTGGACAGCACGCTGAACGGTCAGCCGCTCACCGTGACGATGCGGTCTTTCTTCGCGCTCAATCTATATCTGCTGACCGCCCGCGAACTGCACGGCATCATTCAGCCGGAGCATCAGGGCGTGATCCGCGCCACAGCCGAGGCCATCGAAGCCCAGCCGTACTTCCTGCGCGGCATCCAGATCAGCATGATGCCGGAGCAGCCGCTCCCCGAAGGCGAGGGGTGAGCTTCCAAGACGAATTGTTTTCTGAAGATACCGATGAGCAAGAGGATGAAGGCCGACGATGAATAAATCGCTGAACGATTACCTGATGCTACCCTATACCATTGAAGTTATCCCCGATGATGGTGCATGGTTCGTGCAGATTAAGGAACTGCCGGGCTGCATGACCGAGGTCGATGAGTGGGACGAAATCCTCCCGGCGATTGAGGACGCGAAACGGCTGTGGATCGCACTCGCCTTGGAGCGTGGTCGTGAAATCCCCGTAGCAGAAGGAATACCGAGGTAAGCCCGGCTTTGCTCAATCCTCGTATCCCTCCCCGTTTCTCCCTCAATGTTCCCCGCGCTCTGTCGCGGCAGTAGACAACGCAATCCACAGAGTACCGTTGCTGGGAAGTCGCAGCAAGTTGGCGTGTTCGTACATCAAGCTCGTGAAGTCGAGTTCAAGTCTCGAATTGACGCGCACGAAAGTGAAATGCGCCCTTTGGAACAGCCAGTTGTGTCTTATACTGTAGAGAGGTGTACATCTGGTGAGGGTTGATCCGTGCCGCGCCTTATTGTGTTCGTGCTGGTGCTGAGCCTCTCCTACGCGGGTCTGCTGCGCGCGCAGTCTGAGCCGAGCGATGACCCGTGGCTGAAGATCACTGTATCCAACGCAAGCTGTCGCTTGATTCTATCGAGACCTGATACCGCTGAGGCCACGCCGGAACCTGAAGCCACGCCGGATTCGCCGACCCCAGAG
>JAEUQZ010000407.1 GCA_016788965.1 Anaerolineae bacterium
ATTTGCGACAACTCACAATCGGATTTGTATAGCTATAAGCTATCAGCTAATAGCTATCCGCTTTACCCCTACTTCAGCACCTTGACCGCAGCGTCGAGGTGCTGTAAAGCCCCCTCGGCGAAGTCCAGCACCTCGAAGGCCACGCGGATGGCCGGCCCCTTGCGGCTCTCCTTGAGCGAAAGCTCGCCCTGCTTGGTGCGCCCCTTGGCGATCCGCAGCAGCGCCCGCGCCTGCCCCACCAGCATCCGCACCGGGAAGGTCGCGTCCTCGCGCTCGGCGGCGAACTCGGCGTAGGTTTTCTCCACGGCGCGGATCAAGGCCACGACGGGATCGCGGGCGGGGTCGTTGTTGCGGGTCGAACGCACCAGCGAGAGATCGACCAGCAGTTCGCCCGCGTCCAGGGCGGCATCCCCGTGCCGGCGGAACTTCTCCAGGTCGATCAGCTTGAAATCGACCTCGCTGTCCCGGTCGCTGCCCTCGCGGCGCTGCTTGAGCCGCCGCACCATGATGTTGCGCGAGTGCAGGTCGCCGTGCATACAGGCAATCGGGAAGTCTTCCAGTTCCAACTGGTAACGCACCAGATAGCCGATGCGGTCGAGCAGCGCCCGCTGAACCTGGTCGGCTCCGCGCTGGCGGTCGTCCTGTTCGAGCAGGCGGTTTTCCAGCGCGTACTGGAAGATGCGGCGGACGTGCTGCTGCATCGGCAGGAGGTACAGTTGGAGCAGCAGCCCCTCCTGGACATAGCGGCGCTTGCTCCCGTCCCCGGCCAGATGCACGCGCACCAGGAACGGCCCCAACTCCTGGACGATGGCCTCGTGAATCTGGGGCACTTTGTTGAGCGCGTCGGAGAGCGTCCGGTAGCGGTGCAGGTCGGCCATGATGACGAAGGCCCGCCGCCGCTGGGCGTCGATGAAGCTCGGCTGGGGGATGTTCACGAAGCAGTCGCGGATGGCCGGGGGCAGCCGGGCGTAGTTCTCCCGTTCGAGTTCGATCTCTTCGATAGGCCCGTACTTGACGATGAGCGAATCGGCGTTGGGGATGTTCAGCCGGAAGGAGTCCTCTTCGGACTGCATCGGGTTGGCGACGTAGGGGTAAATCCGCACCACGTTGCTATCCGACATGCCCAGGCGGAGCGGCTCCGGCGGCTTCTCCAGATCGACGCGAATCCAGTTGCGGAGCGACTGGCGGATGCTTTCGGTATCGGGCGGCTCGACCGGGCGGGTCTGCTGGGCGGCCAGCTTGCGGTGAATGTAGGCCGCGCCCCACTGAATGAGCGGCTCGCCGACGTAAGCCCGCGCCGAAACCAGCGTGCGGCTGACGATCAGCAGGTAGTCATACGGGTTGGGGAAGAGCAACCGCAGGGTATTCACCGCGTCGGGGCCGCTGAAGATGCCCCACCACAATTCCATCGCCCGGCGGACGACCGGAGCCGCCTGGGGATGCACCTCCGCCAGCGGCATCATGTTCTCGATGACGTAGCAGGTGCTGAGGATCATCTCGCGGACGACCTCGCGGTGGTCGGCGATCTGTTCAGGGGCGAGTTGGCCGCGGCGCATGGTTTCGCCGAGGACGCGCATATCCTGCGCCAATCCCCAGAAGCCGCCGCTTTGCTCGGCGATGGCGATGAGCTTCTCGACGGTTTTCTTCTGCTGGGCGGCGGGCAGCTTGGCCTTCAGGTCATGGCGCAGCCGCAGCGCCAGCGCCAGGTCTTTATCGCGGTGGTTGGCCTCGACCATGCGGGCGGCCCATTCGCGCAGGGCGTCCTCGGTCATCAGGCCGTTGAGGATGCCGGCCTCGCGGGCCTGGGACATCACCTTGATCGCCCAGAGGGTATCAAAGGCGGGAGCGCCGCCGATATCGAAGAAATCATCGGACATGCGCTGGCGGATGAGCTGCTCCAGGCGCGGGAAGACGTACTCGCTGGCCGGGCGCAGGCTGAGCAGCGCCTCCAGGCGGTTCATCTCGGAGGCGTCGATGCGGCGGTGCAGATCGCTGGGGAAGGGCGTGGCGAACCAATCGGCGGCCTCGCGGAGTTCCTGCTGGTCGGCGGGGAAGCCATAGGCCAGCAGCGCCGAGGTGTAATGCTGCGAGACGCGGACGGCGTTGGCCGAGACTTCGCCGCGGGCGTCCTGCGGGGCGCTGAGGATCAGTTCGGGCGATTCGGAGCGCGAGCGCAGCAGGTCGAGGACGAGATCGCCGACGGTAACTTCAAGATCGGGGAGGTCAGGTGCGGTCATGGGCAGGGAATCTTCATGAACTGGCCGGATCGGATTGAAAGGCGCTTCTTAAGCGTTACGAGATTATAACACAGCGGGGGTGGGGCTGCGAGATCAGAGGCGGGCTGTGGATAGAGGCGGACGGGCAGAAGCCCGTCCCTACGATACATCTGGGTAGGGACGCCATTCTTGGCGTCCGGGGCAAACCCGCCTCCACTACCCGATACTCTTGTCTCCGGTTGCGACCGGGATTGTGCCCGTGTAGACTCGACATTAACCCGCCATGCTGCCCACCGAGGACGCCGCCATGTCGCATATTTTCGTCAGCCACGCCACGCCCGATGATGCCCGCGTCAGCGCCATACACGATGCGCTGCAAGCTGCCGGATTGGAGGTCTGGGTCGATCACGAGGACGCCATCGGCCCCGGCGACAACTGGTTCAACCAGATTCAGGACGCGCTCAACACCTGCCGCGCCGGATTGTTCGTGCTGTCGCGCAGTTCTAAAGACAACCCGAACTGCCTGGCCGAGCTGATCTCGCTACTGACGCTCAAGGGTGAAGGCAAGCTCTACATCGCGCTGATCCAGCCGCTCGCCAAAGAGGAATTCCCCTGGCGGCTGCGGACGATCCAGTACGTCGATCTGACGGGCGGCGATGATGCGCTGCCGGAACTGATCGCCGCGCTGCAAGCCAGCCGCCCGCTCGATCCGTCCGTGGCGAAGGTCTCGCGGCGGGTGACGGGCAGCCAGCGCATCGACTCGGTGCACCGGGATGTACCCATCAGCGGCCGGGCGGCGGAGATCGCCCGCGTCCGCGCCGAACTGCGCGACGCGCCGGTGATGCTGGTCAGCGTGGGCGGGCGCGGCAAAACCCGGCTGGCGGTGGCGCTGGCCTATACCAGCGACGACGTGAGCGGAGCCGTCTGGCACAGCGCCGCCGAGGGAACCACGGTGGCCGACGAGGTGATCGGTCTGCTGCGCCAGCACTTCCAACTGGAAGACGGGGCCAAACGCCAGGCCGTGCTGAACATGCTCGGCAGCCACCCGACGCTGGTGGTCATCGACAACGCTGAGAGCATCCCGCCGGAGCGCCGCCCGGAGTACGTTGGGCTGATCCGCGAACTGCGCGACCACGGAGCGCAGGTGCTGGTCACAGCCCGCGAGGCCTGGGATGCCCTGGAAACGGCCGCTGTCGTCCACCTCGACCCGCTGCCGCACGCCGTGGCCGTCCAGATCGTGCCGGATATGGGCCGGGCGCTGAAATCGAAGTACGACCTCCTCCCCCACGCCGACGCGCTGGCGCGGCTGGCGCTGGATCACCCCCGGCTGATCCAGCACGTGGTCAAGCTGACCCGCAACTTCGAGCCGGAGGAGGTCATCCGCGACTGGCAGGGAGCGCGCACGCCCGACCTGGATAACGCCCTGGAAGAAATGCTGGGCCGCACCGTCAAACTGATGACCGAGCGTGACGGCCACGCCGGGGAGCGTTTGCTGCGGCGCATCACCGCCCTGCGCGGAACCTTCCCGCTGGAGGCCGCCCGGGCCGTGGCCGAACTGCCAGAGGCAGCCTTCAAAGCCGGGCTGAGCAGCCTGATGACCTGGCAGTTCGTCGATCTACAGACCGAGCCGGAGACGCGCTACAGCGTCGATCCGCTGGCGCTGGAAGCCCTGCCGCCGGACGAGGCTGCCCGCCCGCTCCACTTCACGTTTTACGACGAGCTGCACGGATTAGGCAATGCAGATGGAACTGATCTGAACCGGTTCGACCTCATCCGGTTGGACTTCGAGAATCTACGTGAGGCGCTGAACTGGGGATTTCAGCATCAAACAGAACGCGCTGTCGATTTGGCTAATAATCTCGATAACTATGTCATGCTGCGGGAAAGTCTAGAAACGCGCAGTGCCATTCAGTGGGAAGCCCATGCCGTCGCCGAAAAAGCAGGCTATCTGCGAGGGCAGGCCAATACGCTGAAAGCGCTGGGCGATCTGGCGCTGGCTCAGTCCGATCTGGCCGGGGCGCGGGGGTACTACGACCGGGCGCTGCCGCTCACCGAGCAGATCGGCGACCGCCTGGGGCAGGCCAATACGCTCAGGGCGCTGGGCGATCTGGCGCTGGCTCAGTCCGATCTGGCCGGGGCGCGGGGGTACT
>JAEUQZ010000408.1 GCA_016788965.1 Anaerolineae bacterium
AGAATCCAGGCCAGGTCAGCCGGCCGAGCCGCGTAGCGGGGATCCATCGTGAACCGCGCCTGCCGCAGCAGCGCCAATGTCAGCGCCCCGGCTGCGTCCACCCGGTTCGGCGGTGTATCCGCGTTCGTCACCAGCGCCAGCTTCCGCAGCCCGTTGAACGCCAGGTAGCGATCCGTGCTGGCCGGCGTCCCTCCGTTCTTGTTGATGTTGCCGCTGGTAGCGGTATCCCCGTTCAGCAGCACATGATCGATGCTGTTCAGGATCGCCCGCATCGCCTGGTCGCGGTAGATGTTCAGCACCGGAACCAGGCTGTCTTCCACCAGTTCCGAACTGAAGCCCACCCGCAGCGCCAGCTTCTTCGCGTCCAGCGTCACCTTCGTCGATCCGATCTTGCTGTCCGGGATCGGGTTGCCGCTCCCGGCGATGGTCAGGTCGGCCTCGTTCTTCGTCTCCGGCACATAGTAAACCACCGGATCGGTCGTCTCCACCGGCAGCTCGAACGGATTCGACGGCATCTCCACCGCCTGGAACAGCGGCAGGATCGCGTTCTCGATCCGCGCCTTCTGCCAGATTTGCGCGCTCCACAGGTCGGGAACCCATTCGTCCCCGTAGCCCGACTGCGTGCTGTAGCTCAGTTCGTCCGCCTTGATCGCGCTCAGCCCCGACTGCCGCACCTTGTGCGCCAGCGCGTTGGCGAACGTCTGGCTCACCCCCTGGAAGCTCTTGGCCGACCGCAGCAGCACATACCCGTGCAGCAGGTCGAGCGCCTCCATCCGGTCATACGGGCTGCCCACGCTGATCTGCGCCGGCGCTTCCGCCGCGCTCGTCATCGGCAGACGCTTCCGCGCCGGCGCTTCCGGTTCCATCATGGCACTGCGTTCGTTCATCGTCATCGTGTGTTCTCCTTGTGGTGATCGTTTCGGTTGGGCCACGCCCGCCGCCTCCACCCCCAGACGCGCGGCATCGATCCCCAGCGCGGCATACGCGCTCTTGATCGTCCGGGCATCCGTCCGGCGCGGCTCCGCGGGCGCGGGGGTCAGGCTGCCTTCGATGATCGGCCACCGTCGAATGTGCCCATCATCCGCAACCTCGACCAGATGGGGTAGACTCCCCGATGACCAGCCCAGCACGCCTTTATCGACCAGCCGCAGCACCGTCCGCACGTAGCGTTTGCGGAGGTCCAACTGCGCCTCCGCCCAGACGCCCGTCTCGTCGGTCTTGAGCTGATCGATCTCGCCGATCACCGCCGCCTGCAACTCTCCATCCAGGCCGTGGTGATACAGCACCGGCCGCCGGTCATACCAGTCCAGCCCCAGTTCAGTCTCGTTCGTGAAGTATTCGCCTTGCAGGTCGCGCTGCTCCGGGCTGCCCCAAACGACCAGGTAGCCCCCCACGCGCCCCCCTCCGGCGTCGAGTGTTTTCAATGTGGTTTGCATTCTCCCACCTCCATCTTCCTCTGTATTTCTCTGTGTCCTCTGTGTCTCTGTGGTGGAATTGATGCGTTGACTGCCTCGCGCACCCTCCACACGCGGTATCCCTATTCGTGGTGCAGAGGCGGACAGTCATGTAGGCCGCGCGTCTCATCCGCCGTTCGCCCGTGAGCGCGGCCGACTACTGCGTGAGAGCCATTGTCAAGTTGCGTCCGTCGCCGGAGCCACCAGCCCCCGGCGGAATGCTGAACCGCACCGGTTGGGCTGCCGGGAGCCTTCCGCCCCCACGTCGAGCCGCTTCGATCAGCGTGGCACACGCTGAAGGCCAGAAGCTGATGGCTGATTCCTACGGTAGCACACCTGTTCTGTTTTAGGGTGACATTTTGGAAAACCATTTGTCTACTCTTCCGCCCTCTCCGCGCTAACCTCCCACGCGGACGATTTCCCCGCCCGGTTGCCCCCGCGTTAGAAATCCGTTTCCCCACCCCTCCACCCCGCAACGCGCTTTGAAATACTCCGTATGATCTTTGCGTCCTCTGCGTCTGATCTGTATGTCCCCCACCCCCTCCGCATGATCTCTGTGTCCTCTGTGCCTCTGTGGTTCAATTCTTCTTCTCTCCGTATGATCTCTGCGTCCTTTGCGTTCTCTGCGGTTCAATCCGTATTGGATATTCGTCTTTGGGTGTGATGCCATTTCATAGGGACTCTGTGGTTGAAATCTTCTTTTCTTTGCGTTCTTTGCGTCTTTGCGGTTAAAGTCTTTCCTATCACCTAAATCACCCATTCGCCTCAAGGAGATCGCCACCCATGAACGCCCCCAACAAATACGGCTACCGCTTCTCGTTCGGCCCCTGGAACATCCACGAAGGCGCGGATCCGTTCGGCCCGCCCGTGCGCCCACCCGTCGCCTTCGAGTCCAAGCTCGAAGCCTACAAGCGCCTCGGCTACGATGCCGTCCAGTTCCACGATGACGACGCCGTGCCCAACCTCGACGGCAAATCCCCCCAGCAGATCGAGCAGGAAGCCCGTGCCATGAACCAGAAGCTCCACGACCTCGGCCTGGCCGCCGAGTTCGTCGCCCCCCGCCTCTGGGAACATCCCCTCACCATCGACGGCGCCTATACCGCCAACGATCCCCAATCCCGCGCCTATGCCCGCGACCGCTCCCGCAAAACCCTCGACATCGCCCAGGCTCTCGGAACCGACCTGATCGTCCTCTGGCTCGCCCGTGAAGGAACCTACATGCGCGAAGCCAAAGACGCGGTGCAGGCCGTGGATCGCCTCGTCGAGGCCATCGACGACATGCTCGCCTATGCCCCCACCATCCGCATTGCCGTCGAACCCAAGCCCAACGAACCCATGGACCTCGCCTACATCCCCACCATCGGCCACGCCGTCGCCCTCGGCTACAAAACCCGCGACCCCCAGCGCGTCGGCGTCCTGGTCGAATCCGCCCATGCCATCCTCGCCGGCCTCGATCCCGCCGACGAGATGGCCTTCGGCCTCGCCTATGACAAACTCTGGAGCGTCCACCTCAACGACCAGAACGGCCTGAAGTACGACCAGGATCGCGCTTTCGGCATGGTCAATCTCCGCCGCGCCTTCGATCAGGTCCTCGTCCTGGACGACAACCGCTTCTATGAACGCGGCATCGTCGGCATGGACGTGAAAACCGTCCGCACCCAGAAAGCTGACGCGGCCGAGAAGCATCTCGCCCACAGTATGCAGGTGTTCTTATGGTTGGTGGAACGCGCCCGCAGCCTGGATCGCGCCGCGCTGCGCCAATGCCGTGAAGCCCGCGACTACGAGGCCCTGGATCGCCTCATCGTCGGCCATCTCATGGGCCACCGCCCCGTCGAATAACCCATCGCCTCCGCCAGCGGATCGCCCCCTCCCAGCCACCCTGGGAAGGGGCCATCCCCCTGGGTATTTCCGCTAATCGTAACCCGCCTTTGTAGGGACGCCCTTCTGGCCGTCCCATATGCACCAAGATAAGGAAAAAGGGGTAATCTTGAAGTTCACTACAACAAACAAGAAAGCCCTTTTTCCAATGACAACAGTACCAGAGTTCGTCCAGACGTTCCAGCAGGTATTGGGGACAAAAGCCAATGAGTTGGCAAAAAAACGGGGTTCATTCGGCGTGAACGGGCCATCACCGGGGAAGGCTTTGCGCTCACCTTGGTTTTCGGGGGATTGGCCCAACCGGAGGCGACCTACAAACAACTCCATCACTTCAGTGTACAGGCAGGCATGCGGGTCAGCACGCAAGGTTTAGATCAACGCTTCACCGAAAAAGCGGTTGAATTCATGCGGGGGTTACTGGAAGAGGCGCTGAGTCAGATGGTTCAAGCCAATCACCGCCACGTGATCTTGCCGCAATTCAACGGGATCTAGGATCTATATCACGGATTGCAGTCGGATGGTGTGGGCCGAAGTGGGCGGGATGAAAATCGGCATTCGACTTGAAATCCAGCGGGGACAGATGCAGGGGTGTTTGTTGGACTTGAAAAGCAACGACCAAAAAGCGAGCGTGATTGACAATGCCTTACCGGCCGGGAGTCTCCATTTGGCGGATTTGGGTCTGTTCAAGCTGGAACGGTTCCAGCGCTGGGACAAACACGGGGTGTATTGGCTCACTCGGTACAAGGCCGGGGTGAAGTTGTACGATGAACATGGGCAACCGTTGGCCCTTGCCAGCTTACTGCACGGCGACCAGGCGATTCGTCTTCCCGTGCGGGTGGGGGGCGGACGCCATCAAGTTCGCGCTCAATTGCTGGCCGCTCCGCTGCCACCGGATGCGTTGGCAAAACGCGAAGCCCGGTTGAAAGAACAAGCGCGCCTGGATCAACGTCCCCTTTCTCCTCAACAACGCGAAATCGCGGGGTGGACAATTTACTTGACCAATGTGCCTGATTTATCCTTTGAGC
>JAEUQZ010000409.1 GCA_016788965.1 Anaerolineae bacterium
AGGTGACGGTCATCACCCTGGCTTTGACCGTGCTGATCGGCATCCTCAACCTGCTCACTGTCCATCTCGGACGGGTCGGCAGCCGTAAGCGCGGCTGGCTCTATAGCCTCGTCATCGTCCTGAGCGCCCTGGCCGTCCTCATCCTGGCCGTCCTCGAACGCGCCGGAACCATTACCGGGCAGCCTGCGCCGACGACCGTGCTGCTCGAAACCATCCAGATTTCCATCGAGTCCGCTCTTGCTGGACTCGTACTCTTTGCCCTGGTTTACGGAGCCTACCGGATGATGCGCCGCCGTGTCTCCGGCTCAGCCTTGCTATTCACGCTGGTTTTGCTGTTCCTCTTGGTCGCGGCGCTGCCGCTGGCCGGTCTGGGTCAGCTTGCCGCCGTCCGCGACTGGCTGCTGAGCGTACCCGTCAGCGCCGGGGCACGCGGTATACTCCTCGGCATCGCCCTGGCGACCGTGGTGACAGGTGTCCGGGTTCTCATCTGTCAGGATCGCTCTTACCGTGAATGAGCGGCGGCGTGTGAGGGACACAGGATGAGCGACGATTTCGACAAGCGCAGGCCGCCAGCCGATAACCCGGACGATGATCCGTTTGACTGGCTGCGTGACGACCAACCAGAGGAAACCCCCGAAGAACCATCGGGCGACAGCCTCGGTTTCACGGGTGAACTCAGTTGGCGTCAGGGCGATGAGCCTGCTGCCTCCCAACCCTCCTCCGATGAACCGGACGAGTTTGCCTGGCTGCAAGGCCTCGATCCGAACGCTGCGCCTTCCCGGTCGGACGACCCCGCCGGCGTCGTGAAACCGCCTGAAGACCCGCTCGGCTGGCTCAAGGACTACCAGCCTGCCGAAGCCCAGGAACACACCGAACCCCCGCCACAGACTCACATGTTCGAGTCTCCTGAAGAGACTCCCGATTTCTTTTCCAACCTCGATCTGTCTGCCTCCGCGCCGGAACCGGAAGCCGATGCGCTCGCCTGGATGAAATCCTATTCGTCCAGCAGTGAGATCGTCTCCGGGGACGATGAACCCGTCGAAAGTGACATTGTTCCCGACTCGGCTTCCGATCTGCCAGAATCGATGCAGTGGCTCCAGCAGTACGCGGCCCCCGAACCAGAACCCGAACTGGAAGAGATTGTGCCGGAACCCCTGGCGGCTCCGGCTGTCCCGGTCATCGAAGACGAGGAAACCCCGGATTGGCTGCGCGAGATGGAAGGGCTGGATGCCGAAGTCCCCACGCTCGTTGAAGAAACCGATACCGGTAGTCTCCCGGACAACCTCTTCGGCCGCATGGATGCTCAGCCCGTTCACACAGAGCTGGAAGGCGAAGCGGCCCTCCCAGATCAAGGTTGGTTCGGCGAAGAATCTCCTGCTGACCTGCCCATGCCCGATGAACAGGATTTCCTGCGGGGACTGCCCACTCCCGGCGAGGCGCAGCCCTCGAGTTGGTTCGACGAGAGTGACGAAGAACCCTTCGCCGCCGCCGATGAAGTCCCCGATTGGCTGAAAGAACTTCAACCGGACGAGGCAGTTCCGGCTCCATCAATGGACAGTCTGGTCGGCGGTTCCATCCCGCAGACCGATAACCTCGCCCCGGTGCTGGATAAGCTGCGCGGTTCCACGCCGCCCGCGACCACAGGCGTAGGAACGGGCGACCTTCAGGATATCGATGCGCTGTTGGCCTCCTACGACACTATCCAGCCAACCGTTGCTGACCAGAGCGGCCAGTTGATGTCCGCCGACATCGACTTCGATCAGCTTCTCTCCGATGACCAGATGCAGAAGCTGGAGCAGGCTCGCGCCCCACGCGCCACGGCTGGCGAAGAACTTCAGCCAGAAGCGCCCGATTGGCTGGCCGAAGTCGGTGGTTCAGTCGGCGGAGTCTCGGCGGCGGCCATCCTCCGCAAGCAGGCCCAGACTGAACGTCCGCTGGAAGAACTGCCCGACCGTCTCCAGGCGCTCCATGACGCCGGCGTCGATCTCGCCGCCCCGGAAGAAACCACCCTCCCGGATATCGTCAAAGACCTGCTGCCCGCCGATGTCCCGGTCATCGCGCCCGCGCCGCTGCGCGTCGGTAAAGCCATCATCCGCGATGATGTCCTCCTGACCGATGCCCAGCGCCAGAACATCGCCATCCTGCAATCGCTCGTCGCTGTCGAAGACCAGCGTGCCGGGACGAAAACCTCCCGCGTCATCGAAGATACTGATGAGCCGCCGGAACTGACCGATACCTTCGGCCAGGAAGCCGGCCAGCCCGTCGCCGCTCCCGTGCGTCGCTCGCGTTACAAGATTGATCGCCTGTTGGTGGCGCTCTTCGTGGCGTTGGCTGTGATCGCGCCCTTCCTGGTGCGCGAACTCCGCATCGGCCAGCTTCCTCCCAGCCAGTTCCGGGCGGGCAGTCCTGGGCAGGCCGCCTTCGACACCGTACAGCAGATCAGCGCCGGGCAGCCCGTTCTGATCGCCGCCGAGTACGGCCCGACAGGAGCCGCTGAACTGGACAGCACGCTGGAAGCCCTGCTGCGCCACTTGTTCGTGCGCGGCGCGGTTCCCGTCATAGCAGGCGGCAATCCCATCGGTCTGCTCCACGCCCAAAACGTCGTCGAACGCATCGCGTCGGATACGGCTTTCCTCAACGCCATCGGACGGAATGACCGTCCCCTGACTGCCAATGTCGATTACGTGGTCGCGCGCTATCTGGCTGGCGAAGCCATCGGTTTGCGTGCCTTCAGCCAGGATATTCCCGCGTTGGTACAGACCGACCTCAACGGCCAGCCCACTGGGCTGCAAGTTCAGTCCCTCCGTGATTTCGCGCTCATCGTGGTGATCGCCGAACGCGCGGAGGATGTGCGCGGCTGGTCTGAACAGGTCGCGCCGCTGGCCGCGCGTCCGCTCCTCTTCGGCGTGAGCTTCGCCGCCGCGCCGCTGGCCGAACCCTATGCGCGGGTCAATACGGCCAGCGCCCTGCCCGGTATCGGCGGCCTGCTGGTCGGCTACCGCGACGCCTACACCTATCAGGTCATGCTGGATGCACTCCTGGCGGGTCAGGAACTTCCCGGCTCGCCGCTGGAAGGTGTCCCGCAGCCCGGTGCGCCCGAAACCACCGAGACGGTTGAGCCGACAGTCCTTCCGCCAACAGCCACGGTTCCTGAAGGGACGATCCCGGCGACCGAGGTGCTGCCAACGGCCGCGCCGACCCTGGAACCGACGGCACAGCCTGCTCAGCCTACCGCGCAGCCGACCGTGACACCCGTTCCGCCTACGCCGGTTCCACCCACCGCCATTCCCACCCAGACGCTTGTCCTGACGGCTGCGCCGACCCAGACGGGGCCGCAGCCGACGCCGACCCAGGAGACCACCCTCGCATCACCCACAGCCACATCTATCCCGACCAGCCCGACCGCGCCGCCTGTGGTGGTGGTCGAAGCTGAAGTGATCGCGGGTGTGACCATCAATGTCCGTCAGGGGCCGGGACGCACCTTCCCGCCGTTAGCGGCGCTGCCGCCGGGCACAGTCGTGCAGGTCATCGGCCGCAATGCCGATGGACTGTGGCTGCAAGTCCGGCTGGCCGATGGTCGTGAGGGCTGGGTGCTGGGTGAACTCCTGCGCCTGCGCGAGCCAGTCGTCAACCCGACACCGACGGCCCGCGCCGGTCTTGTCGATCCCAATGCGGTCGTAGGTTTGCTGTCGGACTCCGGCTTTGCTGGCGCATCCATCCAGCAGGCTGCTGAACCGACCGCCAATCCGCCCGCGCCGCAGCCGCCTCTCCCCGCATCCGCCCGTGGCACGGCCCAGCCCTACCGCGACGAACGCTGGTATGGCATGACGCTGGGCCTGGTGGCGATCATCGCGGTCATCGCGGGCGGCGCGGTCATGAACATCTTACGGGCGTTGATCACCAGGGGGCGCAAACGACGGTGAGCGGCGAACAAATCGGCCTTTGGGCCGGATTCATCCTGACACTGATGGTTTTCAGTTATCTCCTGGGGGATAACTTCCTCTACCGGCTGGCGATTGCCCTGTTCACCGGGCTGGCCGCGGGTTACGTGACCCTGGTCACAGTGGAGAGCGTTCTGCTCCCGTGGCTGAACGGGACGCTCCTCTCGGCAGAGACGACGCTGGCTTCCCGCGCCATCGGCATTGTGCCCTTCATCCTGGGTGCGCTTCTGCTGCTCAAGACCTCGCCGCGTCTGGGGCGGGTCGGCAATCTGGCGATTGCTTTCATCGTCGGCGTGGGGACGGCTGTGGCGCTGGTCGGCGCGATCTCCGTCGGGTGGGGCTGGAGCGCCGCGCTCTGGCTCGTCGGCGGCTACACCGTGCGCATGTTCGCGATCACCGCGGGCTACCACCGGT
>JAEUQZ010000040.1 GCA_016788965.1 Anaerolineae bacterium
AGAGGGCTGGGGGGATAGGGGTTCAAAATGGAGCATTATTTTCTTGGAACAGCCTTAAGCCAGTCTGCGGCGTAATCTTTGTGTATGCGGCGTCAGAAATCTCCTATACTGGTCTATAGAATGCAGGATGTCCGCCAAAGGGGGAGAGTTTATGGCTGTCGATCCAAAAGCTCTGTTCGAGCAGGGCGTGGTCGCCATCCGCGAAGAAAAGGATTTGGGCAAAGGACGCGATCTGCTGCTGCGGTCGCTCCGCGCCGACCCGCGCAACGAACAGGCCTGGCTGTGGTTGTCGCGCACGACCAGCGACACGGCCAAACGGATGCAGTGCCTCGAAAAGGCGCTCAGCCTGAACCCGGACAACCTCCAGACCCGTCAGGCCATCGATAAACTCAAAGCGACGCTGAATCCGGCCCCGGCAGTCATGAGCGCAGCCGTGGCGATCCCAGCGGCAGCCGTCGAAGCCGCGCCGCGATCCGAGCCGGAAATGCCCGCAGAAACAGCCCTGCCGCAGCCTGAAGCCGCTCCCAAACGCCGCAAGGCCGATCCGGGGCGGATCGACCAGTTGATGAGCCGGGCGCAGGCGTATCTGGACAAGGAAGACATCGATAACGCGCTGGAACATTGGCTGCGCGTGCTGGAAATCCAGTCCGATCATGAGATGGCGCTGCGCTACGCGGTCAAGTACCTGACCAAGCAGAAGATGTCCGAGGATGCCTTCGATCTGCTGAAGCACGCCATCGATGAGGGCACGCAGAACCCGGCGATCTTCCTGACGGCCATCGAACTGGGCCGCCGCTTGCAGCAGGACGCCGCTGTAGACGTACTCCGGGAGAAATTGGCCGCGCTGCCAACGGCGGATGAGGCCGTGGTCGCGCAGACTATCGATAGTTACATAGAACGCGATCTGTTCACGCAGGCGCTCGATCTGCTCCAGAAAGCGGTCGAGGCGCATCCCAAGAGCCAGAAGCTGGCGATCCGGCTGGCGCGGCTCTACGACCAGATGGAACGCCGCCCTGAAGCGACTGAATGGTACGAGCGGGTGGTGCGGCTGGGCGCGCGCACGCCGGAGGGCAAACAGGCCGATAAGCGGCTGTCGGAATTCACGCCGCAGGTCACTGACCAGGAGCGCGGCAGCGTGGTGCTGGCGCTGCGAGAGGCGCTGGGGATCGGGGCGTTCATCCTGGTGCTGGCCTGGCTGGACGCCGGGCTGAACTTCGCCAACATGGGGCCGGCCCGATGGCTGGGTGTGCTGGCCGGATTAGTGGGCGCGTACCTGCTGGTGACGGCCACCTCGTCGCCGCAGCAGAAACCCCTCGCGGGCTGGCTGGGTGGGCAGGTTCCGCCGGAACCGGAGCCGTTCAAAGACGAGTTCAACAACCTGGTCACGCCGGAAAGCTCCAAGATTCCGATTCTGGGCACGGCGGCGCGGGCGGGATTAGGGCTGGTGGCCGTGATCCTGCTGGGAGCTTCGCTGTGGCTGGTGTTCCGGCACACTGTCGAGGTGGCGACCAATCCGAATCCGACGCCCTTCTACGTGCCGACGTTCAACGAGATGTTCGGGATCGAGTGATCCGCAGACAGACAAGGAAACCTGCTCATGATCGGTGCGCTGATTGTTCTGATCCTGTTCGTGCTGGGGCTGGTGCTGACGATCTTCCTGCGGTCGCTGGTGTTCCCGACGCCGATCAGCGATACCAAACACGTCCGCTACGGAACATTTCCGGGCATCACCATCCTGCTGATCTTCGTCAACTGCGTGGTCTTCGCTATCTTCCAGGCGTCCAACTACTATCAGGGCATCCTGGCGGTGAGCAGCGGTGATCTGGGTGAAGGATCGCGGATGCTGTACGAGTACGGCGTGCAGGTCTGGACATATGGCTACCGGGAAATCTTCGTCCACCAGAGCGTGGGCATCGGGGCGCTCTCGGTGTTCACCAGCATGTTCATGCACGCGGACATCTGGCATCTGATCGGGAACATGATCGCGCTGTGGGCATTTGGCCGCAGGGTGGAAGACATCTGCGGGCCGTGGCGCTACCTGCTGTTCTATCTCCTGTCGGGGATGATCGCCATCATCGGATGGGATGTCCTGACCTTCCAGCCGAACGATGTGCCCGGAATCGGGGCATCGGGGGCAATTGCCGGGATCATGGGCGCGTACCTGATCCTGTTCCCTGGGGCACTGATCCTGTGCTTCTGGGGAATCGGAATCGTCCTGCGGCTGCCGGTGGTGCTGATCCTCAAGCTGGCCGGGGTGAAGGCCGTGCAGGATGCGCGGCTGTGGCGCTGGACGTTCCAGATGCCGGCCTGGATTTTTCTGATCCTGTGGCTGGTGATGAATACGCTGCCGTCCCTCGAAGAGATCGCGCAGCCGGAGGCGAGCCTGGGCGGGGTGAACACCATCGCGCACATGACCGGGTTCCTGGGGGCGCTGCTGATCTTCTTCTTCGTGCGGAAGGACGTGGTGACACGCTACTTCGCCGGGCGGGCGCTGTAAACCGATGCGGCTGCCGGAGCTTTCCAGCAGCAAGTACAGCGAGATTCGCGGCTGGCCGGGTGATCGTCGAAGTTCGCCCGGCTGCTGAACCTTATTCCCCAGTGATCCCGGTCATTTCGACCGATTCCACGAACCACCTTTGCAAGATGAAATAGATCACCAGCAGCGGCAGAATGTTCAGGAAGGTTCCGCTCATCTTGACGGCTTCGTTCAGGCGGTCGAAGATGTTGACGGTTCCCGGCGGGTAGAGGTTCTCGTAAGCCTGAGTGAAGCGTGAAAGCTGCATCGGCAGCGTCGTGACCCCACCGGACAGGTAGATGGAGGTGAGGAAGGTCTCGTTCCAATACCAGACGACCGAGAAGATGAAAGACACAATATAGGCGGGCAGGGCCGAGGGCACGGCGATGCTGAAGAAGATCCGCAGGTCAGAGGCTCCATCCAGCCGGGCTGATTCTTCCAGCACTTTGGGAAAGGAGGCATAGGTCTGGTAGAAGATCAGGATGAAGATGGCGCTGCGGTAGCCCTGTCCGAGGAGGGCGGGAAGGATGAGGGCGAGCGGATTGCCCAGCAGTCCCAGATCACGGTAGGTGAGCATCTGCGGGATGACGGTGTTCTGCGGCGGGATGACGAAGGTGGCGAGCAGGAGCAGGAAGATGAGCGGCTTGCCCCGGAAGCGATAACGCGCCAGCCCATAGCCCACCACCGAGGCGATCACGGTCTGAAGTATGGACGGAATCACACTGATCAGCAGGGAGTTGAAGAGCGTGTTCTGGTAATCCAATACGCGCAGGGCTTTGTCGTAATTTCCTAGGAACAATTCGGTCGGAACCCACTGCACCATCGGATTGAGCAGGTCGTTGGGGTTTTTGATGCTGGTGACAAACATGAACAGCAGCGGTTGAAGGTAGACGAAGCCGATAGCGATCAGCAGGGCATACAGAGCCACATTGAACGTCAGCCCACGGCGCGCCCGGCTGCCGAACAGAATGCCTCGCAGACGCTCAATGATGGGGTGATGCAGGAGTGGCATTACCCGGTTCCCCTTTTGGCCCACTGCCTCAAGAATACGAAGACGATGCCCAGCAGCACAATCATCACGCCGAAGTAGATGAAGGCCATGGCGCTGGCGTAGCCGATGCCACCCTGCACGTCATAGGTCTGGTCGTAGATGTAGCGGATCACCTTGTTCTCGGAGAAGTGCGAGAGGGTGACAATGGTGTAAATGGCGTTGATGAGCGTCGCGGTCGAAAGCGAAGGCAGGGTGATCTTCCAGAAAATCTCCCAACCGGAAGCGCCGTCGATGGAGGCGGCCTCGTAGACGCTGCGGTCGATCTTCTGCAAACTCGCCAGATAGATCAGAATTTGCACGCCCGAAAACCACAGGATGAGGACGAAGGACGTCAGCAGATACTCGACCGGGCCGCGCAGCGCCCGTGGGAGCTGCTCCAGGAATTCGATCACGGCCGGGATGCTGGCGATGCCGGGGGCGGAGGCGGCTCCCTGGGCGGTCAGTTCGCGGATGACCGGCCCACTGGTGATGACAATCGGCAGGAAGAAGATGACGCGGAAGAGTCCTTTGAACTTGAACTTGAGGTTCAGGAACATGGCGATAATCATGGCGAAGATCAGCACGATGGGCACGGAAACCAGCGTCTCGATGGTGTAGCCGATCAGGAGTTCGATGAAGTTGGGGTCGGTGAACAGGCCGCGGGTGTAGTTGGCCCAGTCCACAAAGCTCAGATCGATGCTGCTGGCCGTCACCGTGACCTGGTTGAAGCTGTAGCGGAGCGTCTCTACCAGCGGCAGAAAGGTAAACAGCGCGAACCCCACGACCCAGATCAGGATGAACCCGTAACCCTGGAGGGCTTCGCGGGTGCGTAGATCGATCTCGCGTCGAGCAAGGCCGCGACTGGTCATGATCCATTCTCCACAAGCGCGGCGTCTTTGGCCGTGATGGTAATCCCACGATAGGTGAAGGGCTGGTCGGTGTAATTGACCACGATCTGGCTGCCGCTGGCGTAGGTCGTGGCGAAGACTCCTTCGGCCAGCGGCCCGTGCGCGACGATCTCCTGCCCGCGCACCGGAGCCAGCAAACCGTTCATCCACTGGTAGGTCTGGCGAATTTCCTCGCCCCATTGGGCATACGACGAGGTGTAAATCCAGCTAGAGCGGGTGTTGAGCATGTTGGCAGTCGGCTCGGAGGTCAGGAAATACGAGGGGTAAATCCCGAACTCGGCGTGGCTCAGCAGGTCTTCCTGACGGTTGGACGAGAAATTGAGCGCCGTGCCGTAATAGGGCATGTAGCCGGCCAGCACAATCGGCACGAAGGGAACGGGTTCGGACGTGAAGATATAACCGTTGCTGCCGGGCGGCATGTCGTAATAGGCCTGCGCCACGCTAAAGAGATAATCATTCGGGCGGTAGAGGCCCAGGCGGGACGGCGATTCACTCAACACGGCTTGGTAGGCAGCGATGGCCTGCTCACGGTTGAAGGGCGTGCGGTCCCTGTAATCGCTGTACAGGTTTGAACCGATGCTGTCGAGCGCCAGTCCCGCATTCAGCCGGGCGGCCATGTCAGCGGACAGCTCCGCATAGCGTCGTCGCAGCGTCTCGATGCTGAAGTAATGGTTGTAGTAGCGGCTGAACCCTTCTATATAGACCTGGGTGATTGCCATCGCCACATCGCTGCGGACGGAGTAGCCCGGCTCTTCCCACAGCGCCACCTGGGGATCGTAATAGAGCGAGAAGTACCCGCCGCCGGCCGCGATGTCTTCCGCCAGCGCTTGCAGGTCGCTGAGGCTGCCCAGCGATCCTTCCAGCGCCAGCGAAGTCGGCGGCATACTCGACGCGCCGAGCGGCTGCCAGCCAAAGTAGATGACCTCCGGGTTGGGCAGGTCTAGATTGGCGAGGATATCGCGCATCTGCCCGACGGTGGTCATCGGGATAAAGCGATTCCAGAAGAGGATTTTTTCTTTGTCGCCGCCCAGGAATTCCAGGCGGATGCCGATGTTGGGGTTGTCCTCGACCTGCCGGTGCAGCAGCCCTTTGTCCAGCAGGTACTGCTGGTAGCCCCGCGCCATGCCGACATAACTGGCCGCCTCGCCCGTCAGGAAGCGGTAGTGAATGACGGCGTCGAAGGCGTTGGTTTGCCGCTGGATGGTCGTCACGCCCGCGCCGGAACGGTTGGTGGCCTGGAAGTAGGTCTCGTTGTAGATGAAGGCGTTGTAGAGGAAATTGAAGTTGGTGATGATCCCGGCGGGATGCACCTGGACTTCGCCATAGGCCGCCCCTGTTTCCACAACCGAGAAGAAGGCGTTTTGTCCGACGCCATGCACCATGCCGAAGACCGGGAAGGAAATGGCAACGGGGGAGGTGACGCGCCCGTCGTAGGGCTGGATGCCGAGCATCCCCAGATCGGGGCCGTAGTAGCGCCCGTACATCATGTTGCGGGCTTTGGTCGAATCGGCGAAGCGGATCAGGCTGCCGATGCCATCGGGCACGAACATGTAGCCGGGGACGCTGCCGCCCCGCGTCGCTCCGAGGAAGGGATAGACATAAACCAGCCCCAGCCGGAAATCAGGATTGTCCTCACGGATCGACTCATAGGGGATTTCGACGCGTACCCCGTCGGCTTCAAGCCGCACATCGACCCCAACCGAGATGCCGTAGTCCTGGAATGTCACCCGCGCCGAGATGCCCTGTTCAATGGGTGTCACCTCCAGCGTGTGGTTGGCGTTGGCGATGGAGGCGCGGGAGTTGACCGCTCTGTTGTCCAGGTATTCGATGCTGATGCCGCTCCGCGCAAATGCCTGCCAGGAGCGGTTGAGGCGGTCGCCTTCCTGGAGTTCATCGATGCCGGAATGCCAGAGGTAGTCACTGCGTTTGTCCAGCAGCTTGAAGGCCAACGTGGTGGAATCCACGTATAACTGGAATAGCTCATTCTCGGCCACGATCTGGTACGACGCTGGAATATCCTGCCGGAACACTGCGCCGTAGGCCGCGCTGATGGGGGCGCAGAGTAGCGTCAGCAGCAGGCCGGCCAGCACCACGGACGCCAAGAATGGCGTCCCTACCGGGGCAGGGATGCTAGGGACGGGATTCTGCCCGTCCATGCCCGTGACGATCATGTCTGTCGTGTATCCCGGCGGGAGGATGTTGTGATCAGCCACGCAGCCCCACCTCCTGAACGACGGCCAGCAGGAATTCATAGAGTTGAGTGAACAGCACATACAGGATGTAGGCCGTCAGCAGGAACATCGCCATCGTGAACAGCGTCGCCAGGATGTTCCTCACGGTCTCGGAAAAAGTGTAATTGTGAATCTCCCGCACCATGATGACCAGCATCAGCCCGCACCAGAACCACATCAACTGGGTGGTGAAGGTGTAGATGAACACCTCATTGAGCGTCAGCACGTTCGAGATCAGGGTGATGGGCAGGGCGATGAGCACAAAGGGGAACAGGCTGTAGGCGCTGCCGATGATGACATGGCGCACACGGCCTTCGCCATCGCTGATGGTGGACACGAGGTAGTTGGCGACGTTCCACAACAGGATCGCCACCAGGGTGTAGACAACTTCGGTCTCCGGCTGAATCTGCCAGGAGGTCGAGTAGGGGCTGAAGACGAAGCCGGTCAGATACAGCGAGACCACCCGCACGACGACGATCCAGCCGTAGATGAGGAAGGCGAAGAGCAGGCTGCCGCGCAGGTTCTGCTTGATGTAGTAGAAGCTGTCCACGGGCTGCTTGATGAAGCGGAACATGAACAGGAAATCGTCCACCAGACGGATTTTCCGCGCTTCAGCGGCCCAGCGCCGCAGGGGGTCGAGCCAATGGCGGCGGCGTTCCACCCGCGTGAAGACCCCCATGACGACCCAACCGCCCAGCAGGATACCCAACGCGCTGCCCAATGAGCGCTGTAAGGTGGCGTTGCGTAATTCCCAGAAGGTTTCTGAGTAGCCGCCGCGGTCTTCGGCGTAGCGGTAGTATTGCAGGGCGCTGGCGTAATTGCCCGCCTTGTACTCGGCGTTGGCGAGGCCCTGGTAGGCGATGAGGACCAGCCCGTTGTAGCTCAGCACTTCCTCGAAGTAGGGACGGGCTTCCGTGTAGAAGCCGTCCATGTACAGCCGCACCCCGTCGTGCAGCGTCCGGGCGAAGTCGGTGACCTGGTAGGTGACGAGGGCGTTCTTGTCCTTGTCCAGCACCACCAGATTGTCCCCGACGCGCTCGATGGAGGTTGGATTACTCAACAGACCAAGGCGCTGGTCGCCGCTGTCCGGCGCTCCGAAGAGGAACAGGAGCGTGCCGTTCAGGTCATATTCCCAAATCCGGCCATTGGCATCGACGGTCACGAGCAGCCCGGTCGGGCTGACGCTGATATCCCGAAAACGGGTCGTGCCGAAGATGGCCTGCGTGAACAGATTCTTGCCGGAGATGTTGAACTTGCGAATGCTCCTTTCGCGGTCTGTCCCGGCAGTGATCGTATAAACCAGCGATTGGGCGTCGATGGTGACGTTAGACGGGGAGGCCGCCTCGTTCTTGATGAATTGATCCAACTGCTCGTCGGTCAGGAAGAGCCGCTGCAAGATCATCTTGAGGGACATGTCGGCTGAATTGGCGCCGAAGTAACCGATGAAGTTGCCCTCGGTATTCATCATCACCAGGCCGTCCACCGAGCCTTCGCTGACGATGTAGAGATTCTGACGCGCGTCCACAGCGATCTTGCGCGGCAGGAATTCGCGGCTTGCGCCGAAGAGCGGCTCGGAGGGACGCCCGAACTCGTTGACGAGGCTGCCGTTCCGATCCAGGATGACGATGGTGTTCTTGCTGGCATCGGCGATGTAGATCGTGCCGGCCTCATCCACGAACAAGCCGGTCGGCGCTTGCAGGATGTCCTGGCCGTACTCCGCCACGATCTGGAAGGCGGTATCGAGTTTGAGGATGCGGCGGTTGCCCGTATCAGCGATGTACAGGAAGCCATCGGGGGCCAGCATCATTTCTTCTGGCCCGGAGACAGGCAGGTCGATCTCATCCAGCGGGATGTAAGCGTCCTGCGTCGGCCAGAGGAAGCCGCCCGGCCCCAGCGTGAAGGTGGTATAGGGGGAGGCCGCCCGCGCTGGCGCGACCGCGCCTAGCAGCCCTATCACCAGGAGGAGAACGAGTAGTTGCGCGATCCTGTTCATTTCAGCCCCGAATGTGACATGGTACTCATCACCTGTCGCTGGAGGAAAATGAAGATGATCAGATTGGGCAGAAACATTATCAGCGCCGCGGCTGCGGCGATGCCTTGCCCGGCCACGGCATTCGCCCCGGTGGTCGTGGTGGTCAGCGTGCTGAGGTAGAAAGCCAGCGTCCGCAAGCTCTCGTTGTTGATGTAGAGGGTGGAAATCTCGGCGTTGTTCCAGGCGGCCTGGAAGGTCAGGATAGCGATGGTGGCAAGGGCGGGGCGAATCATCGGCAGGATGATGCGCCAGTAAATCCCCCAGTCTGAGGCCCCGTCGATCTGGGCGGCTTCGATCACCTCGTCGGGGATGCCGTCGATGAACTGCTTGAGCAGGAACAATCCCACGGGCATCGCCAGCACAGGCAGGACATGCACCCAGAAGGTGTTGAGCAGTTGCAGCCGTTCAATGACCAGAAAGCGCGGGATCGTCACGGCGATGGGCACGAACATCAGGGCGACGTTGTTGATGGCGAAGAGCGTTTTCTTGAGCTTGAACTGTTTCTTGGACAGGGCATAGGCCGCCGCGCTGGATACGATGATGGAGGCGACGACTGTGACCAGCGTAATCAGGATGCTGTTGAACAGGTAGCGGCTGACCGGGATGCCCGATGTGGATAATCTGGCGAACAGATCGGTGAAGTTCCGCAGCGTCGGGTTGACCACGAAAAACTGCGGCGGGAAGGCGAACAGCTCATCCGGCGGTTTGAAGGCGCTGGAGAAGATGTAAATGATCGGCAGCAGCATGACGGCCGCCAGCGGAACCAGCACGATATAGAACTTAAGCTGGCTGACGTGGAAGCCCTGGGGGTTGATCCCCCGGTTGCGTACCCCGGTGTAGCGGCTGAGCCAATTCATGGTCTTGTTCCGTCAGGACTCGCTGGCAAACAAACGGGTGGCGACACGGGAGAAGAACAGCACCATCAACAGCAGCACCACTGAAATCGCCGCCGCATAGCCCATCTCGTAACGCAGGAAACCGTAGTCTTCAATGTGGTTGACGATCAACTGGCCGGCATACTGCGGCGTGGGGTTGCTGCCGGAAAGCGTCACGCCGATGGCCCCAGCCTGGAAGGTTCCGACAATTGCCATGACCGCGCCAAAGAGCATCTGCGGCCGCATCGACGGGATGGTGATGTAGAAAATCTCCTGCCAGCGGCTGCTCATCCCGTCCATCGCCGCTGCTTCGTACAACTCCGGGCTGATCTCCAGGATGCCGGCCAGCATCGCCAGGAAGCCGATGCCCATGCTGCTCCACAGCGTGACCACGATCATGATCGGCATGAGGTACTGCGGGGATTGCAGCCATTGGATCGGCTCACGCAGCAGACCCAAGCCCATCAGGAAGCTGTTCAGATAACCGGTCTGGTCGCCGCTGAAGAGCGTTTTCCAGACGACCGCCATGGCGACCCCGGCGGTCATCGAGGGGGAATACAGGATCAGCGCGAAGATCGTCCGCGGCAGGCGGGGAAGCTGCGCCAGCATCCAGGCCAGCAGGAAGGCCAGCGCGTAGCCGCCCGGCCCCACGATCACCGCGAACTGGATGGTGTTGGAGAGGACGTATTTCATGAAGGTATCGTCCTGCGTGATCAGGGCGATATAGTTGTTCAGGCCGAGGAAGCGCGGCGGCTGGATGGCATCGAAGAAAGTAAATGACAGCAGGAAGGCCGCCAGCACCGGCACGACGATGAACACGATGAACATCAGCCCGTAGGCCGACAGGAAGGCGTAGGCGCTGCCTTCCTTATCCAGCCAGTTTCGGAAAGATGCCCTTAGCGCGGCCGCTCCCCACGAAACCGACGTGACAGGTTTTGCTCGTAAATCGTCTGAAACATTCACTGTTCTGAACCTTGTTGGATTATTAAGCCGTACATCGATACCGTGATTGGCGAGATTTGGGCGTCAGTACACGACTTCACGCTGTTCCAGGGCGCTGCCCTAATTGCCGTTTTCCATCCAGGCGATCACGGTCTCAATCGTCGGAATTCTGAACTCCCGCGCCCGGCGGCCATCCACCAGATAGCCGAATTCTTCCATCTTGCGGGTGATCTCCCGGTTGATGATGATGACCGAGCGGTCAATCGCTACGCGCGGATTGGCCCCGTCGAAGACGATCCGGTTCCAGATGTTGCTCAACTCGCGTTCCTGCATGTAGCTGCCCGGCAGCCGTACCGGCTCTTGCAGCCACTGCCACTGCTCCAGAATGACCGCGCGGTGTTCGCGCGGGATATCCAGGCGGCTGAAGGCTTCCAGGTTGGCCGAGAACCACAGATATTCACGCCCGTAATTTAGGATCAACTGCTCCTGAAACTCGGTTTGCGTTTCGGTGGACATCCACCACTTGAGGAACTGCCAGCCTTCGTCCGGCATATCGGTGTTCTTGAACATGATGCTGGTCTGGGCCGAACCGGTCGCGTAGCGATTCTCCGTGCCATCCGGCAGCACCGTGGCCGGGTACAGGTCGATGCCCCACAGCCCGCCGATCTCCGGGGCGATGGTCGCCAGTTTGACATACTCGGTCGCATTGGCGATGCCGATGGGCAGCGTGCCATAGCGGAAATCCTGGAAGAAGTTGGCCGTGGTCAGCGGCATCCCGTAGATGGTGAAGCTCTCGGCCATGAAGCGCACGGCCTCGACCGCCTCCTCGCTTTGCAGCCCCGTGGCAAAGCCATCCTCGGCGTAGAGCTGCGCCCCGTAATTGAAGAGATAGGGCGCGGTGAAGATGTAGTTGCGCTGGGCGGCGGTGTTCGACAGCGGCGCGTTGAAGTTCATACCGTAGCGCTGCAATTCGGGCAGCAGTTCGATGACTTCATCCCAGGTGCGCGGCACGGGCAGCCCCAACGAGTCCAGGATGTCCCTGCGGTAGTATGTGACCCAGAAGTCCTGGGCCTCCGGGATGGCGTAGACCGAGTCGTTGATGATGTAGCCCAGCAGCGAACCCGGCGAATAGACGCGGATGAAGGAATCGAAATCGGGGAAAGTCCGCAGATCGTAGAGGGCGTTGCGAATAGCCAGCTCGTAGGGTTTATCGGTGCTGACCCCCAGGGCCACATCCGGCTGAATGTCGGCGGCGTTCGCCAGCACCAGCTTGGCCTCATCCGGCATGATCGAGAACTTGACCGGAATTCCGGTCTGCGGCGTGAAGGATGAATCGGCCATCCATTGCAGCAGGTTCACATACTGCCGCGGGCGGTTGACCCAGACTTCGAGTTCACCCTCGCCCGCCCCCAGCGATTGGTAGGGCGCGGGCTGAAACGAGGAGAGGAAGCGTTTGAAATCCTCCGCGGCCGAGGTCGTGAAGGGCACAGGCGGAGTCTGCGGCAGGATGTCGGGCGAATGAATGATGACCCGATCCAGCGCCAGCGGTTGGCTTTGCAGCATCGGCAGCAGCGAACCGAGCAATTGTGCCGCCGAGCCGGTCCCCTGCGAGAAGCGGTTCATGTAAACCGGAATCTGGTTCGGGTCGGCAGCCAGGAACAGCAGATTGTCGATTGCCATCTGGTAGGTCAGCACTTCGGGCGAGGCCCCGCTCTGAACGACCGCCAGCAGCGAGTCCTTGTCCTCGATCAGCTTCCCGGCGATGGCGTTAAGCCGCTCCTGAATGTTGGGGATGTAATCGGAAATGACCCATTCCTTGAAAGGATCGCGCTGGTTGCCGGTCAGCCGCCGGATTTCCAGCGCCAGGTCATTGATGTCCAGCAGGGCGCTCTGGATGGTGTCCATCGCCGCCAGATAAGGCGCGTTGGTGGCTTCGATCCCCAGCACATTCACGCCCTGATGCAGGAATACTTTGTAAGGCGTCTCGCTGCCCAGATGGACATCGATCCAATCGGACGAGTAGGAGAAGGGAACGGCGTTGAACTGCTCGAAGGGCACTGCGCCGTTGATGGTGATCCGGCGGAAGACGGTGAAGTTGCTGCGCGTGTTTTGCAGTGCCCGCAGCGTGATGGCGTACAGGCCGTCCTGGGGGACGCTGAACTCGTAGTAGACGGCGCTGCCGCTCTTGTTCCAGCTTTCGCCGCCCAACGTATTCAGCAGCAGGCAGTAGGTATCGTAAGGCGTCACCGTCAGGCTGCGGCTGCTGGCAGGACGCGCCGAGGTATCGTTTTTGTAGGAGGGCAGTTCGGCTTCCAGGGTAAGCGAGAATCCGGATGCATCTGCCGCCGCGTGAGCCGCCAGATAATCGGCATAATCCGGGTAGGGCGAGAAGGCCATCACGTAGGCGCTGCCCAGATAGAGTTCGCCTTCGGTCAGCGTGAACTCGAAGCGGTGAAGTCCGGCGGTCAGGCTCAGCCGAAGCGGGTAGGGCTGGCTGAAGTTCACATCCCGCGCCGAGGCAGTCGTCCAGCGGACATCCCGCGCCTGTGCGATGAGCGCGTCATTGCCATAGCGATCTTTGGGAAAGCTATCGCCCGTGCTGCGGTAGTAGACCGGGAAAATCACCCGCTGCAAGCTGCTGTCGGGGAACTGGCCGTCCACGCGCATCTGGCCTTCGGGAACAACTGACCCGACGGGCGCGGCCGCGTCGAACGCCAGCGTGTACTCCCCTTCAGTGGGGATCGTGACCTCGAAGGTCAGGGCGTTCCCCGACTGGAGCAGAATGCTCGGTCTGGCATACTGCCGGGCAGTATCATCCTGGGCCAGTGCCATCCCGAAGGTCTCTGCCGGGATTTCGATGACGGTCCCGCCCGCGCGGGCGGCATCCAGTCCAGGATAGATTGTCGTGGTGGTTTGCGGTGAGGAAGACGAACCGGCGCTGGTCGCGGCGAGAGTCTGCGGAAAACAGCCCACTCCCGCTAATGTCTGCCCGTTGACCGGCAGGAACACACCGGCCAGAAGCAGTGTGACGGCGACGATGATCGCCAGGGATATCACCAGCCTGGGCGAGCGATTCAGTTTCAGGCGCATCGCCAAATCTCCCGTCACAAGGTGCGGTCGATCTTACCGGCAAGAACGCGACACGAGGCTGGTTGAACGAGAAGTACGCTGATCCCGCGCCGCTGCTCGAAATCGTCAGACGATCCGACTAATCGTCAGACGATCCGACTGTGGTCAGAAGGGGGAACGCGCCACAAGCGGCACGTTCCCCGTCGATGCAAAACTAGCTTGACAGCGCGGCGGCCGCGTCGTCCAGAATCTTGTTGGCGAATTCTTCCAACTGCGCCGACAGGTCTTCAAACTTGAAGCTGCCTGCGGCGATGTTACCGAAGACAAAGCCCATGTTCACATCCAGGTTCTCACCGACATCGATGCCGGGCTTACCTTCCCAGCGGGCGTTGATGTAGCCGGGGACGATCTTCGCCAGCGATTCGACCAGGCTGTTATCCAGGTTTTCCAGCGCGGCGCGGAGGCCGGGCCGTTCACCGACGAAGGACATATACAGGTCGATGCTGGCGGCATTGACGGCCACTGGCATCCGGGTTGGAACCGCAGACGCGGCAGCGGCCAATTCCGCTTCTTTGGCATAACCGGCGCTGGAGAAGCTCATCCACTTGGCGAAATCATAGGTCGCGGCTAGATCAGCCGTGGTCGCGGAAACGACCAGGATGTCGGCGACCATCGCCTGATTGCCGCCCGGAATACCCACGAAGTCCCAGTTGAAGGTGGCGTTCTGGGCGAAACCGGGGACGGCCCAACCGCCTTCCCAGACCGCGCCGGATTCCTGATTCAGGAACAGTTCCCACGGCCCCTGCGACTTGAAGGCAGTCTTCTGCTCGTCGGAAAGTCCCTGCCAGGTGTGCGGGCGCATTTCCAGCGCCTTCGCCACCGCTCCCTTGAAGGCGGCCGAGTTGTAATTCATGTGCGTGCCGTCGAAGCTGAACCAGCGCAGATTGCTGTCCTGCGTGCTGGAATACCAACCGAGGATCGGTTCCATCTCATGCAGACCGAGGACGCCCTGCTGCACATTGGTCAGCGGAGTTACAGCGGCAAAGAAATCATCCGCTGAGATGCCGTACTGGGGCGCATCCAGGTTGGCAGCCTCGAACAGGTCCTGGTTGACGAAATAGCCCATGACGAACTGCGCCGTCGGCACACCCAGCACCGTGCCGGAATAGGTCACGGCATCTTTCAAGACCTGGGGCACATCTGCCCAGTCCGCGTCATCCGTTACCAGTTCGGACAGGTCGGCTGCCCAGCCGCTCTGGACATAGTAGGGGGTGTTGTCGGCCATCCAGACATCCGGCAGTTCGCCTTGGGCGGCGTAGTTGGTCAGTTTCTCATCCCAACGGCCGTCGCCGGACATGTCCACGAATTCGATGGTGACGCCGGGGTTGGCTTCCATATAGGCCGCGACCAGTTGGCGCTGGAGGTTGTTTTCCTCAGCCGTGCCCACGTTCCAGTTGGCATAACGCAGGGTGACACCCTGGGCGCCGACGGGTACAGCATAGGCAGTCAAACCGAGGATCAGAACGAGAAGGAAGGTCATGCTTATCAATTTGGTCGTGCGTTTCATTTCTTCATCTCTTTGTGAACTCATCGCCGATAGATTCAGGGTGGCCTGGGTGCGGCGCACAGCACGCGCCCCCGGCAGCAGTATCGAGAAGTGTCTACTTATGGCGGCAGCTTCCTTTCTGGGGTCACGCCCCCATCACGATCCTGATCTGGTGGGTTTTTCCATCCGTGAATACGGGGAGTAAACTGCTTGAGTAGGGCTGCCCGTCGATCATCACCGAACGCACGCCGCTGTGGACGCGCTGTGGATTCTCGACCGCGATGGCGTAGGTCGCGCCCCGGAAGCGGCGCGTGACCTTGTAGCCGGGCCATTCCGCCGGGATCGACGGCTCGACTAGCAGGCCGTCCTCCTGCGGGCGGATCCCCAAAATCCAGTGGGTCGCCATCTGATGAATCCACTGCGCCGAGCCGGTGTACCACGTCCAGCCCCCGCGCCCGTAGTATTCCGAGAGCGGCCCGTCGATGTTGCCGGGCGTCACGTAGGGTTCGGCCTTGTAGGTGTCGATATCGGCGCTGCGGTTGGGCGGGCAGATGCGGGAATAGGCCGCGTAAGCCAGTTCAGGCTGCCCCGCGAGCGTATACGCCCAGACCGACCAGGTGGCCGCATGGGTATAGACGCCGCCGTTTTCGCGCAGGCCGGGCGCGTAGCGGGTGACATAGCCCACATCCGGCCGCGGCCGGGTGAAAGCCGGGAAGTTGAGCAGCGTGCCGTAGTCTTTGAGAAGGTACTCCGTGACCGAATGCATGGCGGTCTGGGCGCGTTCCTCATCGGCCGCCCCGCTGATGACCGCCCAGATGTTGGGCATCAGGAAAATCTGACCTTCTTCGTTCTGGTGAGAGCCGAGCAGCAGTCCGTCATCGGTGGTGGCCTGGAGATACCACTTGCCATCCCACCCGTGACGGTTGAGGGCGTCTTTCACGCTCTCGCGTACCACCTGGCAGCGCTGGGCAAAGGCTTCATCGCCGCGCTGCCGCGCCAGCGGGATGAAGCTGCCGAGGATCATGTAGAGGAACTCGGCCACCCAGAAACTTTCGCCTTTGAGCAGCGTGCCGACGGCGCTCAGCCCGTCGTTCCAGTCGTGGTCGCCCATCAGCGGGACGCCGCGCGGCGAAAAGCGGGAGAAGGAGCGTTCAATGGCGCGTTTGCAATGGTCGTAGAGCGGTTCAGCCGGCCCATTGAGGTAGGGAATCGCTTCGTCGAGGATGGCGTAATCGGCTGTTTCTTTCAGATAAGTGTTCAGAATGAACGGCAGCCACAGCAGATCGTCCGAGCAGTTGGTGCGCGGCCCGCCGCCGCGGATCGAAAACCACCAGTGCAGCACGTCGCCTTCGATGAACTGCTGAGCCGCGTGCAGCAGGAGCTGCTTGCGGGCGAAGGTCGGATCACCGATCAGGAAAATCTGGCTGTCCTGAAGCTGGTCGCGGAAGCCGTAGCCGGCGGATACCTGATAAAGCGCGGATTTGCCCCACAAGCGGCAGGAAATGGCCTGGTACTTCGCCCAGAAGTTGGTCATGAAGTTCAGGGCGTCATCGGGGGTCTCGACGTGTTCGGCATCCAGGAAGCGCGACCAGAAATCGCCGATGGCCTGGAACGCCTGCTGGCTGCCTTCGACCGAGGTATAGCGCCTGATGAGGTCGTGGGCGTCTTCGCGGCCATCTTCCGCCGCGCCCAGGGTGAACACCACCGTCCGGGATTCCCCCGGCTGCAAACTGACCGCCACTTGCAGCGCAGCAATCGCATCGGTGAAGCGTCCGGTTCGCCCGGCCAGCAGCGGGTTGGTCATTGCCGCTGGGCGGTCATCGTTGTTGTACAGGCCGATGAAGGTTTCTTTGTCGCAGTCGAAGGACTTGAGCGGTTCGCTGACAGCCATGAACGCCGTGTACGGCCAATCGATGTTGTTGTGCCGTCCCTTGTCATCCGGGAACCCCCACAGGCATTTGCGGGCGAAGACTGCGCTCCGGCCTGCGTCCGCCGAGGTTTCGATGAACAGCTTGTGGAACTCGCGGTGTTCATCCGGCGCGAAGCCCAGCAGCCACTCGGCATACGAGGTCACATCGAGGTCGCGCGGTTCGGCGCTGTGGTTGGTCAGCGTCAGTTGGAAGATTTCCAGCGGGGCATCGGCGGCCACGAAGACCGTCAGGACGCTTTCGATGTCTTCGACCTGCTGCGTGAAGCGCGAATAACCGATCCCATGCGCCACCTCATAGCGTTGGTACGGCCGCATGACGGGCTTATAAGCCGCCGACCAGTACACATTCCGGCTCAGGTCGCGGATGTAAAGGTATTTTCCCCAGTTGTCCCGGATCAAATCCTGGAAGGAGCGGGTGATGCGGTTCTGGCCGGCATTCCCTCGCCAACTGTAGCCGGAGCCGGTCTGGGACACCATCAGGCTGTAGTCGCCGTTGCTGATGACGTTGCCCCAGGGACGGGGCGTGAACGGCGTGGTGATGATGTATTCCCGGCCGTCTTCTGTAAAATATCCGTAACGGCTCTCTAGTTTCCTGGTCATTCGGCCTCGCAAAACGAGACAGCTTTACTTTTCAGGCACTTCACGCTAGACTATGCACAGTGAAGTGAAACGTTTCACTTTTGATGCGAATGTACCATACTTATTTTTCTGTGTCAACAGGTCGGTGAGGTTGGTGTATTTCAGATTGGGAGCAAGATTCATCGGTGGCGGACGGGCAGAAGCCCGTCCCTACGATTGCCGTCTGGGTAGGGACGCCATTCTGCGACCGAAGGAAGTCCCTTTAGGGTGCGTCCGAGAACCGAGTGCCCCCGAATCTGAAATACGCTCATGAGGATTGCTGTCGGTAATTCTGCTTCCGTTTCTTTCATGCCACCCGCCAATAGGGAAGCCAACCATGACGACGATTCGGGATGTAGCCAAACGGGCTGGGGTCAGCATCACCACCGCCTCCTATGCCCTCAATGAGACCGGCTCCATCGGCGACGCCACCCGCAAGCGCGTGCTGGAAGCCGCCGAGGAACTCAATTACCATCCCAATGCCTTCGCCCGGAATCTCAAGCAGCGCAAGACGCAGACCATCGGCGTGTTCATTTCCCGCTTCGGCGGATCGTTCTACGAGGAAATCCTGGAAGGCATCCACAGCGTCATCCTGGATACCGATTACGAACTGCTCGTCTGCCCGGAAAGCCGCTCCACCCGCCGCATCCTCCTGCACCGTCAGGTGGATGGCGCGATTGTGTTCGACTCTAAAATCCCCGATGAACCCATTGTGAAACTGGCCTCCCGCCATTTCCCCATCGTCCTGTTGGATCGTCTGCTCGCCGGGGATTTCATCCTGCCGCTGCTGCTGGATAATCCGCAGGGGGTTCGGGAAGCCTTCGCGCATCTCTATGGTCAAGGCTCGCGGAGGATGGCGTTCGTCTCCGGGGCGGTCGATTCGTTCGATAATGCCGAGCGCATGGCAACTTTCCTGGCAGAAGCGGAATATCGCGGCTTGAAAGTCCCCGTCTATGCCGGCAGTTTCACCGAAGCCTCCGGCTACGAAGCCGCCAAAGCCGTCCTGCGATCCGACGAGATACCCGATGCGGTCTTCTGCGCCAACGACCAGATGGCGCTGGGCTTCATGCGGGCAATGCGGGAACATGACCTGCGCGCGCCCGGTGACATCGCCATCGTCGGCTTCGACGACATCCCCATTGCCCGTTACATGCAGCCGCCGCTGTCCACCATCGGCACATCGCGCTTTGAGTGGGGCGCTACCGCCGCGCGGCAGTTGATCGGCTTTCTGGAGGACGCGACTCCCTTCGAGCCGCTTCGCATTCCGACCCGGTTCCTGCCGCGCCTGTCCTCGATGCTGCCGGAGTGAACGACATATGGGCCAACCTTCTCTCCTTGAGCGTGAACTGCAAGGTTCGGTCGAGTTCTTTCGGGATTTCACCAATCTCGATCCCAACAGCCCCGGCTACGGCCTGACGCTGGACTGCACCAAAGACTCGCGGATATCGTCCATCGCGGCCGTCGGCTTCGGTCTGTCCACCTGGGTGATCGCCGCCGAGCGCGGATTAATGCCGCGTCAGCAGGCATTGGAGATCACGCGCGGGACGCTCAACACGCTGCTGCGCCGTGTCCCGCATCATCGCGGCTTCTTCGCTCACTTCCTCCATATCGATACCGCCGAACGCTGGGGCAGGTCTGAATATTCCACCATCGACACGGCCCTGTGCCTGAACGGGGTCATCACCGCCGCCGCTTATTTCCAGGACGAGCCGCTTCGCCAGATGGCTCAGGAACTGCTGGAACGAGTCGATTGGCGCTTTATCGTCTTCGAGAAAGACGGAGTGACTCTCTTCCGCATGGCCTACAACCCCGATCAGGGTGGCGATTACGTCACGGGCGAGCCGGGGTTCATCAGCCCG
>JAEUQZ010000410.1 GCA_016788965.1 Anaerolineae bacterium
TGTTCCACGACCAGCACGGTATTGCCGGCATCCACCAGCCGCTGCAAAAGCGCCAGCAGCCGGGCGATGTCCGCCGGGTGCAGTCCGGTGGTCGGCTCGTCGAGCAGGTAGAGCGCCCGCCCGCTGACGCGCCGTCCTAGTTCTTTGGAGAGCTTGACGCGCTGGGCTTCGCCGCCGGAGAGTGTCGTGGCGGGCTGTCCCAACTGCAAATAACCCAGGCCGACATCGACCATGACTTGCAGGCGGGAAGCGGCTGCCGGAACGTCCCCAAACAGCGCCAGCGCCTCTTCGGCGGTGAGGTCAAGCACCTGGGCAATGTCGTGGTCGCGGTATTTCACCGCCAGCGTCTCCGGCTTGAAGCGGCGACCGTGGCAGGCCGGGCAGGGGACTTCGACATCCGGCAGGAAGTGCATCTGTACGCTCAGCGTTCCGGTTCCCTCGCAGCGGTCGCAGCGCCCACCGGGCACATTGAACGAAAAGTGCCGGGCGGTCATCTGGCGCTGGCGAGCGTCAGGCGTGGCGGCGAAGGCTTCGCGGATGGCGGTGAAGGTGTCGGAGTAGGTGGCGGCGTTGGAGCGCGGCAGGCGGATGATCTGCTCCTGGCCGATGGTGACGAGCTTGTCCAGGTGTTCCCAGCCGTCAATCGAGTCATGCAGGCCGGGCGTCTCACCTGCGTTATAGAAACGCTGGCGGCCGGCTTTGTCCAGAATATCGAAGACCAGCGAAGACTTGCCCGATCCCGATACGCCAGTCACGGCGACCAGCACGCCTAACGGGACATGAACGGTGATGTTCTGGAGGTTGTGTTCGCGCGCGCCGTGGATGGTCAGGCGCTTTCCGCTCGACGCGCGGCGCTGCTGGGGGATGGGGATGCTCGCCCGGCCAGCCAGGAATGCCCCGGTCAGCGTCCCCGGCATCTGGGCGATCTCGGCGGGGGTTCCGGCAGCGACGATCTGGCCGCCGCCTTTACCGGCTCCGGGGCCGACATCGATCACGTAGTCGGCGGCGGCGATGAGTTCGAGGTCGTGTTCGACCACCAGCACGGTGTTGCCCAGGTCGCACAGGCGGCGCAGCACGCCGATCAAGCGGTGGGTATCGCGGGCGTGCAGGCCGATGGTCGGCTCATCGAAGACGTACAGCAGCCCGCTCAGGCTCGATCCGAGGAGCGAGGCCATTCGCAGCCGCCGGGCTTCACCCGTCGAAAGCGTGGGCGAGTCTCGATCCAGCGTCAGGTATTCGACGCCGACCTCGATCACGCGCCGAACCCGTTCCTGAAGGTCGTCCAGGATGGGTTTGGCGATGAGCATTTCGTCGGCGGTCAGCGCGGCAGGCAGTTCTTCCAGCCAGGCGGCCAGCTCGTTCAGCGTGCGCTGGGCGAGCGCGACGACGTTCCAGCCCTGTACCGTCACGGCGCGGCTTTCGGCTCGCAGACGGGTTCCGCCGCAGGTGGGGCAGGTCTGCGTCACCAGGAATTCGCCCATCTTCTGAACATACTCGGCATCCTCGATGTGTTCAGCGTAGCGCCGCAGGATGGTGTTGGCGACACCCTCGAAGCGCCCTTTATTGACGGCAGCGGGCGGTTCGATCTGCGGGAAGTGCTGGCGGAACTGCGGGCTTTCCACGCCGAAGAACAGCAGGTCACGCTGAACGGGGGTGTAATCCCGGACAGGCTGCGCTGGGTCGAAGTCGAAGCCGTAATGCTGGGCAGCCATCCGCAGCGTATCGGTGTGCCAGCGGATGGCCGGGGTATTCCAGCCATCGACCGCGCCATCGAGGAGGCTGCGTTCGTCATCGACCAGACGCTTCAGGTTGGCCTGGTGAATCGTCCCCAGGCCGGTGCAGGTCGGGCAGGCTCCAGCGGGTTTGTTGAAGGAGAAGCTTCCCATCCTCAGTTCCGACAGCGCCGTTCCGCAGTGCGGACAGGCCACCATCAATTCATCCGACTCTTCGCCTTCCCACTCGACAGGCGTGTCATGGGAGGGGGGCACATCCCGGCCGCAAGCGGGGCAGGGGCGGTGTCCTAACCGGGCGAAGAGAATCCGCAGGTAGGTATAGATGTCGGTGGTCGTGCCGACGGTCGAGCGCGGGCTGCGGTTGGTCAGGTATTGGTCGATGCTGACCGATGGCGACAGCCCGCTGATCGAATCGATAGGCGGCTGGCTCAACCCAAAGGTCACGAACCCCAGGGATTCGAGGTACTGGCGCTGACCTTCCTTGAGCAGAATGTCGAAGGCCAACGTCGATTTGCCCGATCCCGACAGCCCGGTCAAGACCACCAGCTTGTCTTTGGGGATGCTCAGGGTGATGTTTTTCAGGTTGTGCAGCCGCGCCCCGCGAATCGTGATACTCGATTGCATCAGTACATCCCATCCACGTTGAGCGGCTTCGGCAAATGAACCGCTCGATTCTACCCCGGCGCGAGGAAGTCACCGATCAACTGGTTGACCCGCTCTGGTTCTTCGTGCTGCACCCAGTGGGTGGCGTCGTCGAAGTAGAACACGTCGCCCTGGTCGCAGAGTTCCAGGCTGGCCTGGGCCATCTCCCACTTGAGGAAGCGGTCTTTCTTGCCCCAGAGGATGCGGGTTGGCATCTTCAAGCGCGGGTCGGGATTCTGAGCGGGCGCTCGCTGGACGACGGCGCGATACCAGTTGAGCATGGCCGTGATCGCCCCTGGCTGCCGCCAGGCTCGGCGGTATTCAAACAGGTCTTCCGGGGTGAAAGTTCCGCGGCGGCTGGTTCCGGTGAGAGCCTGGGTGAAGGCGCGGGTATCGCCGCGGCGGATGATGAGTTCCGGCACGAAGGGTATCTGGAAGAAGCCCATGTACCAGCTTTTGAGGCGCTGCTGCGGATCGGTCATGACGGTCTTGCGGAAGACGTTGTGATGGGGCACGTTGAGGATGACCAGTTTGGCGATGCGATCCGGGTATTTGCAGGCCGTCCACCAGGCCACGGCCGCGCCCCAATCATGGCCGCCGAGGTAAGCGGTGTCCTTCCCGGCGGCGTCGATCAGGCCGATGACATCGGCAGCCAGCGCATCGAGGTTATAGGCGTCGATGCCGGAGGGCTTCTCGCTGAGGTTGTAGCCGCGCTGGTCGGGCGCCCAGACGCGCAGCCCACGGGCAGCCAGGGCGTCGATCTGCTTGCGCCAGCCATACCAGAATTCGGGGAAGCCGTGCAGCAGGATGGTGAGTGGGCCATCGGTTGGCCCGGCCTGGACGACGTGCAGCCGCACGCCGTTGGTGATGATGGTCTCGTGGTCGTAGGGGATCATGTGTCAATCTCGCTGTTGTTTCCCAAGAAGTTTATCCAAGGCTGTAGAACCTGTACTACAACTCGACCCGGTGGAGTTCCAGGTGGAAGGTTTACACTTAAGTTCCCTTTTTCGTCAACCTGTCCAGGCAGTGTGAGTTGACCGTACCAGTCTTGAGAAGCTATCTGTGCTTCGGACACAGACTCCTCATTTGATTTAGAAGTGTTGAACAACCTGCGAAACATTCTGCTTCGTGAACGATCCCATGCCTCACGAATGCTGTAGAGTGGCTGTAGAATAACATGTGTTTGATGGTCGAGTATGCTGATCCATAGTTGAGCAGCCTCAAGATTTGCTATTGTCGATAAAAAGCTGCTCACTGAAACTCGGCCGATGTCCCCCCAGAAACGTTGCTTACCATTTGGGGTATCGTAGTGACCCCAAAAATCGGGTTCGTCAGAGAAAATTAATTCACCCTTGTGATGGCTGTAGAACCAATTCCAGTACAACTGCCCTAATTGAGGGTGGTTTCCAGGGTGTCTCCAACCAGGCCAATCCGCGCGAACGGGATAGCGTCTCAAATCATCCTTTAGAACAAAATAACTAGTGTGGTTAAGGAGATAACCCAGGATACTGTGAACGGCTTGATCTCGGTTTGCTGCATATCCAAGTCTCCGAAAATCGACGATTCGCAACTTGGTTATGTCTGAAGCCGATCTTATTAAACCTTGTTCTACTATTTCCATTAGATGGGACCCTTTCGTCAAGTTACGATCCCATTATGACACAAAAGTTCTAACAGTGTACAGGCAATATTGAGCCTACTCTGAGTTACTTGGTGGTGGGTCTTGTTCACTCTCGTGGTGAGCCATATCCGGCGATCTGAATAGCCCTTTTCTGATCTTGTCTACATAAGACATTATTCGGAATAGGGTAAAATGGAGGAATGCTACACTACGAAGATTTGAAAAACAAACCAAGAGAATTGTTGGCGGCAACAGGCCTGAAGCCGAATGAGTTCGAGGCGTTGTTGGTGACGTTTGCTCAGGCGTATGAGGAACGCTATCCAGCCGAGGAAACGATGGAAG
>JAEUQZ010000411.1 GCA_016788965.1 Anaerolineae bacterium
ACCCCCGTTCATCAAGCATTTGTTCGCTGCTTATGGTTTTTCTCTCTCCCGCTGATTTATGTCCGGTTCTCAGACAGTTTCATAAGAGGAGCATGGCATCACCAAAGGAGAAAAAGCGATACCCTTCCTGTTTGGCGACCTCATAAGCGTGAAGAATCAACTCGCGTGTGGCAAAAGAGCTAATCATCATCAACAGTGTTGATTTGGGCAGGTGGAAATTCGTTATCATGTTGTCCACCACTCTCCAACGGTAGCCCGGGTAGATGAACAGATCGGTGTCGCGCTCAAATGCGGTCACGGGCCGCCACGGGCATAATGCGCCCATGTCCTGCGGGCGAGATGGATCGCCACCCGCGCTGAGAATACCGGCTGTCTCCAATGTGCGAACACTCGTCGTCCCAACTGCAAATATCCGTCTGCCCGATAGTTTAGCCTCGTTGATGATGCGTGCATTTTCTGCCGTCAGTAAGGCGTGTTCACTGTGCATCTTGTGATCGGTAATTCGCTCGACATGTACTGGTTGGAATGTGTCCAGCCCAATGTGCAGCACACACGAGGCCATCTGCACTCCGTGGTCACGCAAGGCGAGCAACAGTTCTGGCGTAAAGTGCAGGCCGGCCGTTGGGGCTGCCGCTGATCCTTCTTGATGGGAGTAGACCGTTTGATAGCGTTCGCTATCCGCGAGTGGTTTATGAATATAGGGTGGCAGCGGCGTTTCCCCAAGCTGCCTGAGTAGATCGTTTACCGGTTCGCTGAATTCGACGATCCGTTCCGAGGCCTCCAGCACCTCCATCACTGTACAAGAAACGTTCGTTCCAGTGAACTTCAGGACGACGCCTGCTTCGACCTTACGCCCGCCTGTCAGTACATGCCATCGGGCTTTGCCAAGCTGCCGAAGCAGCAGGACTTCTACCTTACCGCCCGTCTTGGACTTGATGGCATGGAGGCGTGCCGGAATGACACGGGTCGTATTGTAGACCAGCACATCCCCTGGTTGGACGTATTCCAAAATGTCACGAAAGATTCGGTGCTGAATCTCGCCCGTTCGACGATCAATGACCATGAGTCGGGAAGAATCGCGCGGCTCGACGGGTTCTTGAGCTATCAAGTGTTCGGGAAGATCGTAGTCGAAGTCAGATAGATTCATGGCCGGTTGATGAGTCGGACAATCACATTGACGAGGATAGTGAGAACGATGCTCAGCAGAATCATGCTCACGATGGGCACAATACAGGAAAACCCCTGCCCCTCGACGCGAATATCGCCAGGAAGATTTCCAAGCTGACTGAAGAACGGCAATCTGGCAAGGAGCATGAGAAAACCACCTACGAGGGCGAGACCAATCCCGACGATCAGCAGCACTTTCCCGACAGCCTGAATGTCCATGTCTTTCTGTCCCGATCAGAACAATGTAGGCTGGCTGCTTCCCCGCTCAGGGTAGGGGATTCCCAGGTGTTCGTAGGCATGTAGCGTAGCAACGCGCCCACGGGGTGTGCGAGCGAGAAATCCCAACTGGAGAAGGTAAGGCTCACACACATCCATAATCGTGGCAGCATCTTCGCTGATGGCCGCCGCAATCGTTTCCAGCCCGACTGGGCCACCAGCATAGTTCTCGATGATGATTGCCAGGATTCGGCGATCCACATCATCCAATCCGAGGTGATCGATGTTGAGTAACTCCAGTGCTTCCCCGCTGACAGGGCCGGTAATGATTCCATCAGCACGGACTTGTGCGTAGTCTCGTACCCGGCGGAGCAGCCGCAGCGCGACGCGAGGTGTACCACGGGAACGGCGGGCGATTTCCGAAGTTCCTTCTGGTTTGATCTCGATCTTGAGCATGGTCGCAGCCCGGTTGATGATATGTTCCATCGCCTGGATATCGTAGAAATCCAGCCTGAACTGTGCGCCAAATCGGTCTCGCAGCGGCGCTGCCAGCAGCGCCAGTCGGGTTGTTGCCCCGATCACCGTGAAACGAGGCAGATTGAGGCGGACATTCTTCGCGGCAGGTCCCTTGCCGATCACAATATCGAGCTTGAAGTCCTCCATAGCGGGATACAGGATTTCTTCGACGGCACGACCCAGGCGGTGAACCTCATCGATGAACAGGATTTCGTGCTGTTTCATGTGAGTTAGAATCGCCGCCAAGTCGCCGGCCCGCTCAATAGAGGGGCCAGCTGTGATATGGATGTTGACGTTCATCTCGTTGGCGATGACGTAGGCCAGCGATGTTTTTCCCAGGCCCGGCGGCCCATAGAACAGCACATGGTCAATGGGTTCCTGGCGATTTTTCGCCGCGTCGATCAGGATTTGCAGGTTTTCTCGTACACTGTCCTGACCGACGATATCCCGCAAGAGCCGAGGGCGCAGCGCCAAATTGTCACGGTCATCACGGCGACGACTTCCACTAACCATCCGGGCGTCATCTGACATGCGCTGCTGCTCCAAGAATTAGGATAATCTGTTCTATTCTAGTCGTGGGTAGGGTGCATTTCAAATTAGGGGCGGAATTGGCTTAATTTCCAGAGACCTAGAAATGAGCTAATGTGCTGTTCCATGTAAACGTGTGACACGTAGATCACTCATCGAATGCAACAAAACCCTCATTCTGGCATCTGACAAGGGTTTATTTCCGGCTTTCAATCAAGTTCATCTTGACCCTCTCATAGCCCATTGCTACAATCGAACTGATTGAAATGCCCCATTCGTCTAGAGGCCCAGGACGTAGCCCTCTCAAGGCTAAAACAGGGGTTCGAATCCCCTATGGGGCAAACCATTCCTCAAGCCTTGACTACCTGTGGTCAAGGCTTTCTGTTTGTTCTTTAACGATCTTTGCTCCGCTGACCGCATGTGGCCCTGCAATCCCCAGTCGCGCTAAAACATTGTGAAAACTCATCACTGCATGACTGGGAAGCCTCCTTCAATCAAATACCGATTCGATTACCCATACACAGTGTCCAACAAATCTATCAAGACTTGGTTTGTGGTGTACATCACGATCTCCCGCTGAGTCCGCTACACTCAGGTCAATTACAGCAAACTAGAGTCTGTCGAGCGGTGATAACACTCACCCCACCTCATCCACCAAGTGGACAGATTGTCCAGTGTGATTTTGCTGCATGGCATTGATCCTAGACGGAAAGGTTGAGAATGGCTGTACACTCCCCTATTCATCTGGAATTGCGTGGCGAAAATGTGCCAGGAGCCGAGCGCATCCTCACGACGGAAGCCCTTCAGTTCGTCGGTAGTCTGGCAGCGGAATTCACCGCCCGCCGAGATGCTCTCCTCGCTCAACGTGCTGAGCGTCAGAAACGATTGGACGAGGGTGAACTTCCCGATTTCTTGCCCGAAACGGCCTCAATCCGAAGCGCAGATTGGAAGGTTGCACCCATCCCTGCCGATCTCCAGGATCGGCGTGTGGAAATCACCGGGCCAACCGACCGCAAGATGGTCATCAATGCGCTGAATTCGGGTGCGAAAGTGTTCATGGCGGACTTTGAAGATGCCAATTCGCCCACCTGGGAAAACCTGATCGATGGGCAGAACAATCTCTACGACGCAATTCGGAGGACAATCACCTATATCAGCCCGGAGGGAAAACAGTATCGACTCAATGCATCGCCGGCAGTGCTGATGGTGCGGCCGCGCGGCTGGCATCTCAACGAGAAACATGTACTGTGGAATGGAAAACCGATCCCTGGCAGCTTGTTCGATTTTGGGCTGTACTTTTTCCACAATGCACGCGAATTGCTGAATCGAGGAAGTGGCCCTTATTTCTATTTGCCGAAACTGGAAAGCCACCTGGAAGCACGGTTGTGGAATGATGTGTTCAACTTCGCGCAAGATGTGCTAGGTATCCCACGCGGCACGATTCGGGCAACTGTCTTGATTGAGACCATTCTGGCGGCATTTGAAACCGACGAAATCCTGTACGAACTGCGTGACCATTCCGCTGGATTGAACTGCGGCCGCTGGGATTACATCTTTTCGTTCATCAAGAAGTTCCGTACCCGCGCGGACTTCGTACTTCCAGATCGCAGCCTTGTAACGATGACAGCGCACATGATGCATTCGTATTCGAAATGGGTCATCAAGGTGTGTCATCGACGTGGTATTCATGCGATGGGCGGAATGGCCGCGCAGATCCCAATCAAGAATAACCCAGAGGCTAGTGAAGCGGCATTGAGCAAGGTCCGTTCGGACAAAATGCGAGAGGTCGCGGATGGTCATGATGGAACCTGGGTTGCCCATCCAGGACTGGTTCCTGTGGCGCTGGAAATCTTCAACCGCGACATGCCTCAACCAAATCAAATTGACCGACAGCGAGATGATGTC
>JAEUQZ010000412.1 GCA_016788965.1 Anaerolineae bacterium
TCGAGCGACTCGTCCAACTGCTTGATGAGGATCTGCACCGCCTCCGCCGCCTGCGGGTCCTGGAGGATGATGCGGAACTCGCCATCGGGGTGCGCCAGGATGCCCTTGCGGATGGCATCGGCGTTCTCCGTCCGCAGGATGTTGGCCGCCGACGGCGCGTAAATCCACAGCCTGTGAGCGTTCTGGATACGCTCGCGGAATGGCGGGAAGCTCGCCCGGTCGTTCAGGTAATCGTCCAGCCGCCCGCCGCCGCCTTCCTCCGGCGTGGAGAGATTCAACACCAGCAGCGCCACCCCCGCCAGCAGGATCGTCATCTGAAGCTGTGGCGGCACGATGTCGTTCAGCAGACCCAGCACCGCCGCGACCAGCGCCGCCGCCGAGATCACATACGAATCCAGGTTGCGCCGCGCCTTCAGGTCGTTCAGCACCCGGCTCAGGAAGCGTTGCAGTGAGGCCACGTCGGTGTACTCCCCGCAGCGATGAGAAGCCTATCCGTGCCAGAGTGTAAACCGTCCGGCGCTAATCCTCAAATTCCCCTTCTGAAAGCCGCCTGATCCGAGTACCATGAATTCATAGAGATGAAGGACGCAACACCGTAGGGGCGACCCGGCGGGTCGTCCCTGAGAAGGGGGAACATCACCCATGAGCTTTTGGAACAACCAGCGGGTAGTCGTCACCGGAGGCGCAGGCTTCCTGGGATCGGCCGTCGTCCGCGCATTGGAAGCCCGCCGCCCGGCTTCGATCTTCGTCCCACGCAGCCGCGATTATGACCTGCGCCGCGTCGAGGCTGCCCGCGCTCTGCTGAGCGACCAGCGCCCGGATGTCATCATCCACCTGGCGGCTGTGGTCGGCGGGATCGGGGCGAACCGCGCCCGCCCGGCGGAGTTTTTCTACGACAACCTGATGATGGGCGTGCAGCTTTTCCACGAGGCCCATCAAGCGGGCGTCAAGAAGTTCGTCACCATCGGGACGGTCTGCGCCTATCCCAAATTCACGCCGATTCCGTTCCACGAGGAATCCCTGTGGGACGGCTACCCGGAAGAGACCAACGCGCCCTACGGCCTCGCCAAGAAGATGATGCTCGTCCAGGGGCAGGCTTACCGCCAGCAATACGGCTTCGAGTCAATCTACCTGCTGCCGACCAACCTCTACGGCCCCGGCGACAACTTCGACCTGGAGACTTCTCACGTGATCCCGGCGCTCATCCGTAAGTGTCTGGAAGCGCGGGATCACGGCGACCGCCAGATGGTGGCCTGGGGAACCGGCTCCCCGACCCGCGAATTCCTGTACGTCGATGACGCCGCCGAGGGCATCCTGCTGGCAGCGGAACGCTACAGCAAACCCGATCCGGTCAACCTCGGCTCCGGCATGGAAATCCGCATCAAGGAGCTGACCGAACTGATCGCTGAGCTGGTCGGCTTCAGGGGCGAGATCGTCTGGGACAGCACCAAGCCAGATGGTCAACCGCGCCGCGCCCTGGATACCAGCCGCGCCGAGCAGGAGTTCGGCTTCAAGGCCAGCACTCAGTTCCGGGAAGGCCTGAGCCGCACGGTATCCTGGTATCTGGACACACTGGGACAGCAGGCGTGAGCGCGGGGAGCGATGCCCAGATCGGTGCTATCATAGATGGGGTGAGATGAGGAGCTTGCGAACATGACAAACCGTACCATCACCCTGCGTGCCGATCTGGTGGAACGCCTGGAGAAACTGGCCGAACGTCAAGGGCGCTCTCTGGATGAGGTCTTTGGAGAGATTCTAGGGCACTATCTGCCGGCTCCGGGCGGGAACAATTGGGCACTGGCTGTGGCGGAACACATGGAACAGGCCGACATCGCTTGGAGCGATGATCCCGATGCATCTCTGAACAGCCGCCAGCATTACGAGCGTCACCTGCACGAAAAGTGGCAACGCATCCAGAACGCAGATGATGACAATGGCTGATGTTCTCGTTGACGCCAGCTATCTTGTCGCGCTCGGTTATCCCCGTGATCGAAATCACGCAAAAGCCCGGCAGTTCGCCGCAGTGCATCAGGGAAACCTCTTGATCCCAGATGTGGTTCTCGTGGAAGTCTTCTATAACCTACAACGGTTAGGAAATGTGGCCGCTACAGTCGAGTTTGCGCGGGAGTTGGTCACGCAGATTCCGCTGTTTCTCTCTTTGACTCTGGGGGATTTTGCTCGCGCAATCGAGGTCATGGACATGTATCGAGATGCGGAACTTGACTTCGCGGATTGCTGCCTGACCGCCCTCGGTGAACGCCTCAACATCACCCAAATCTGCACATTTGACCGCCGTGACTTCTCAATCATCCGTCCCACGCACGTTGAGTTCTTCGAGATGCTACCCTGAGAGGAACCCTCACTCAATGCTCAAGAGTGACCGCATCGTGCTGCGTGCTATCGAACGCGAGGATTTGCCGCAGCTTTGGGCCTTCAACAGCCTTCAGGTAGTCTCGTCCACATGGGCATCCTGCGGGAGGAATGGAGTGAACGAAAAGAGGGAGAAGTTAATAGTTGATAGTTTATGGTTGATAGAAAAAGCTGACATCTATTAGCAGGTATCTTATAGCCATACAAAGGAATGTTGTGAGTTGTCGCGAATGTCGTCAGTGTCGTCAGTGACAGTGATGTCATTTGTGTCAGTGAGGGGAGAAAAGTTAATAGTTTATAGTTGATAGTTGATAGAAAAATGCGGTGATCGATGCGAAATGATAAGAAAAATAAGAATGAGAATCGTGCGATTCTTGAGAATCGGCGGTTGGTGACCTCTGGCGGAAGTGCCATTCCGTCCGCCATTTGGTGACCTATTGGCAGGCCCCGAAGTGATCCCCACGGGAAGAATTCCCGGTTTTGTGGCGGAAATGGCGGCAATGGCGGACACGCCACCGACGCCATTTGTGTCAGAACAGCCTGGAACCCCTGGTTCGCTCCCCATGCGAAAAGTTGCAAAAGTTGAAAATGTTGCAGTTGCAACTGCGCGAAATTTGCAACAATGATGGATGGCGATAGTCGTGTCCTATAGGTTGTGAAGGTGCAGCGGGCGACGGCGGACGCCCAGAAGGGCGTCCCCACGTCATTCCACGATAGCACAAAACGGGGCGGTTAGGGTGACATTATTGTCACTCTTCGCGAAATTGGGGGTGACGGAGTGGGCCCGAGGCTCAAGCCTCCGTCTGAAGCGGAAAGCCTGCTGAAGCAGGCTCAGAAATCAGGACGGCTATCCGGTTTGCGCCGCTATCCCCTGACGGGACAGCAGAAACTGGTCGATGAGCGGCTCCCGATCTCGCCAGCATAGGCGTTTTGTTGCGGAAATGGCGGCAATTTCGGCAATTGCGGCAGTTGCGGAACGGCAAATCTGCGGCAAATGCCTCACATGCAAGGCAAGGTTGTTGCAGTTGTTGCAGTTGTTGCAGTTGTTGCAGTTGCAACTGGATGAATCTTGCAACAACGATGGGATGCGACAGTCGCAATCGATAGGTTGTGAAGGTGCGGTTCGACGCCAGACACTAAAGTGTCCGGCTGCCGAAAAACCATGTCCACTGAAGGGACAAAAGGCCGTTAGTTCCCAGCCGCTGGTGTCGTGGGCAGGGTGCATCATGCCCCTACCCTGCCGTAATTACACGATAGCACAAAACGAGACCGAAAGGGTGACATTATTGTCACTCTTTGGGTGGAGCATCGCCCAGCCATGAAATGGCCGGACTATCGAGAAGATCACCCCCTCCGGGGGTTCTGAACGACTGCAAGCTGGCGCGAATGGCACGAATGTGACGCCAGCCGCAAAAGAATGCTGTCGGCGAAATCGAGTTCAGCCCGCATCCCCCACCCTACCAAATCCATTCGGCCATCTGCTTGGGCAGCGGACGGTTCATGGCTTTCAGGAAAACTGATACCTTGCCGAAGAAGATGAGCAGCGCCTGGAGGTAAACATCTACCTGAAGGCTGACGGGCAGCGCGAATCCGCCCCCACGGTCGATCATCTTGTGGGTGTCTTCCTCGCTCATGGCGGAAAGCAGGGTCTTCATGTCGGCATCGAGCGCCTGATACCAGGCTCGCAGCCGGGCCACGCTGCCGTCCAGCCCCGGCTCGGTGTTGCGGTAATCGAAGGACTGGCTGAAGGTTCTGAAGGACTCGTTATAGCTGTGCTGCACCTCGCCCATTTCTCGACACAGCGCCCCCAGTGAGATGTTCTGCCCACCGGGAGTGAAGGCCAGATCCGCGTCGCTGAGGCTGTTCATCAACTCGTCCCGGAGTTGGTTTGAGCCTTCGACCCATGACCACTTCTGTTCTATCACGCTGTTCATAAGATGCTCCTTGTGTTGGTGTTGGTG
>JAEUQZ010000413.1 GCA_016788965.1 Anaerolineae bacterium
ACGATGCCGACGGCCGCGCCTTCATGAGCAAATTGGGTGGCGATTCCGCGCCCGATGCCACGGGCCGCGCCGGTGACGATGGCGACTTTGTTTTTCAGACGCATCGTGAATTACTCCTGGGGATAATTCCACCACATAGACACAGAGGGCACAGAGAACAGACGTGAGGTCATGGTCAGTCCTTGATTTCGGAGAGGTCTACCCAGCGGCGGTGGTGGTGGCTGAGGAGGCCAGCGTCGATGAGGCGCTGGACGGCCAGGCCGTCGCTGAAATCGGGGCGCACCGGGCGATCCTCGGCAATGGCTGTGACCCACTGGCGGGTCATGTAATCCTGTTTACGGAAGACATCGTGATACCCATCGACCACGTTATCGCGGCGAGCGCCCATCCAGAACTCGTCGGGGATGGTCAGTTCGCGGGGCAGGCCTTCACCGACGCGCGCGCCTTTGATCTGCTGAACGGTATTCCAATCGCAGGTGTAGTAGAGCGTTCCGGCGGAGCCATGCAGTTCGTAGTGGTGCTGCTGGCCGAACTTTGAATCCTCGTAGGCCTGCGTCGAGGCATGGACGACCCCTTCAGCGCCGTTCTGGAAGGCCAGCGTGACGATGGCGGTGTCTTCGGTCTGGGTGTAGGGTTGGCCGGCAGGGTCGAGCGGCGGGCGGCGGGTGAATGTGCCGAGGTGGGCATAGAGGCCGGCGACTTCGCCGAAGAACAGCCGCGCCAGATAGAGGAAGTGGGAGCCGATGTCGCCCAACGCGCCTGATCCGGCGATGCGCTGGTCGAAGCGCCAGAGGTATTCCCCGCTGCGGCCGTAGCCCGCGTAATAGCGCAGGTTGAGGTGAAGCGGCTGGCCGATGTAGCCCTGGTCGATCAGGGACTTGAGGTAGCGGGTGGTCGGGGTGAAGCTGTAGGTGAAGGGAACCATGTGTTTGATTCCCCTGGCCTGAGCCGCGTCAGCCATCTGGCGGGCCTGGGCTGCGTTCAAGGCGAGGGGTTTTTCGCAGAGGATGTGCAGGCCAGCACCGATGGCGCTCATGGCGAGGGGGAAATGGGTGTCGTTGGTGGTCGAGATAATGGCGGCATCGATGGAGCCGCTAGCGAACATCTCGGCGTAGTCGGTGAAGACCGACGGGATGCCCCACTGGGCGGCGAGGCGTTCGGCATTGGGGCGGCTGCGGCCACAGACGGCGACAACCTTACCGTGGGGATGATCTTTGAGGGCGGGCAGGTACATGGCATCCGCCCACCAACTGGTTCCGACCAGACCGACCCGTACTGTCATGGATTCCCCCTTCTGGCCCCGATTGGATGTCCCGTGTTTCGGGACAGGTGGACGAGGCAAGACTCGTCCCTACGGTTTCCCTTAGATCGCCACGGCGTCGATTAACTGCTGGATGAAGCGCGAGTGCTGGACGGCATCGGCCAGCGAACTCAGAGCAGGCTGACGCCGCGCCTGCACATTGTCATAGAAGGCCAGCAGTTCACTGCGGAAGGCTTCTTCGTAGCTGACGATGACGCGCTTCTCCCAGGCCAACTCGCCTTCATAGCCCTGGATAATGATCGGGGATGGGAAGTTGCGGAAATAGGGACTGGGAAGCTGCATAATCACCCGGTCGTGGTTGCCGAAGAAGGCGTACTCCTCGCGGTAGTCCTTGAGGTTGTTGAGCTGATGCCAGTCGATGGAAATCCGCAGGTCGTTCGGGTATTCGACCAGGGCGTGGATGGATAAGCCCTGACGCCAGACGTTGGCCTGGACGACGCGCTGGGGCGCACCCAGGAAGCCGTGCAGGGTGTAAACCTGATGGATCAGGCTGATGGTCAGAATGCCGTAGGCCAGACGGAGCGCCGGATCGGCTTTGCGCGAGCCGAGGGCTTCATCAACGAGCGGGGCGAGGTCGCCTTCGGCAAGGCCGCCGCGCTGCATGGGAACCTGTTCATCGAATTCGGCAGGGTCAAGGTGGCCTTCCTGGATGACGCCGGGGCCGCGGCGGATGCGGTATGGCGAGAGGCCGAGTTCATTGGCCGGGTGGAGAACGGTGATGCGTCCGAAGCCGAGGTCGCGCATCTGGTGGACGTGTTGGCGGGCATAGGCAAAAGCAGGGTCGTAAAGCTTGTGGTAGCCCATCTGGACGATGCGGTCGGACTGGGCGGCGCGGGCGGCAACGGCTTCGACCAGACGGAGGTTCCAGGCGAGGGGTTTCTCGCAGAAGATATCCAATCCGGCATCCAGGGCGGCGGTGACGCTCTCGTGGTGGGAGCCATTGTGACAGATGACCACGGCATCCAATCCGGGATGGCGGACGAGATCGCGCCAGTCGGTGTAACGGGCGGCGATGCCGTAGTGGTCAGCGACGGATTCGAGCGTCGGTTGGTGGGTATCGGCGAGGGCGACGAGTTCAAACTTTTCGTCCAGGTCGATCAAATAGGGAATGTGCATGATCTGGGCAATCGCGCCGCAGCCGATCAACCCCATTCGCAAACGCTTCATGAAGCCCAATCCTTGTGGTCAGCAGCCGATCCTGAACCGCATCGGGCATGTCCCCGGTCTGTTTCGAGGACTGCGCGGTTTGGGTATTATAGCCAGCATTCGGACGATCCAACCAGCAGACAGCAGGGAACCATGACGAACCTCAGCGGCAGCAACTTCATCGCGGGCAAGGCGAGCCAGCAGGGAAGCAGCACGTTCACCAGCGTGAATCCACGGACACGAGCGGCGGGCAGCGTCCGGTTCTTCAACGCGACAGCGCACGAGATCGACGAGGCGGTGACGCACGCGGCGGCGGCGTTCGAGATCACGCGGCATTACTCGGCGGAGCGGCTGGCGGCGTTTCTGGATCGGGCAGCGGCGGAAATCAACGGGCTGGGGGACGAACTGCTGGAGACGGCAGATTGGGAGACGGGGCTGGGCATTCCGCGGCTGACGGGGGAACGGGGACGCACGACCGGGCAGCTCCAGGCGTTCGCGCGTTTGCTGCGGGAAGGTTCCTATGTGGAGGCGATCATCGACACAGCCCTACCCGACCGACAGCCAGCTCCGCGGCCAGACATCCGGCGGATGCTGCTGCCGATTGGGCCGGTGGCGGTGTTTTCCGCGAGCAACTTCCCGTTCGCGTTCGCGGTGGCGGGCGGGGACAGCGCCTCGGCCTGGGCCGCGGGCTGCCCAGTGGTGGTCAAGGCGCATCCGGGGCATCCGGCCACGTCGGAGTTGTTCGCGCTGGCGATCAACCGGGCGACAGAGGGGGAAGGATTCCCGCGCGGGTGGTTCTCGCTGCTGCACGGGAACGGCGTGGAGGTGGGGCAGACGCTCGTCCAGCACCCCCTGCTGGAGGCAGTGGGATTCACCGGGTCGCTGCGGGGTGGACGGGCGCTGTACGATACGGCGGCGCGGCGTGAACGGCCGATCCCGGTGTACGCCGAGATGGGGAGCATCAATCCGATTGTGATCCTGCCGGGGGCAGCAGCCAGGCGCAGCGAGGGGCTGGCCGAGGGACTGGTGAATTCGGTGACGCTGGGTTCGGGGCAGTTCTGCACGAATCCGGGTTTGATCCTGATGCTGAACGAGGCGAGTACGCGGCCGTTCATCGAGGCGGTGAAGGGGAAGATGGCCGGGCGCGCGCCGGGGGTGCTGCTGAACGAGGCTATCGAGCGGGGGCTGACGGCCACGGTCGCGGGGACGCAAGGGCGGGGAACGGTGGAGACGCTGACGGGCGGGACGGTCGTGGAGGGGGACTCGTTCTGCTACGCGAACACGGTGCTGGAAACGACCGGGGCGGCCTTCATCGCGGACGGGGGACTCCAGGCCGAGCATTTCGGGCCGGTGACGCTGTTGGTGGTGTGCGAGTCACGGGAGGAACTGGAGGCGGCGATCCGGGGGCTGCATGGGAACCTGACGGCCACGATCCACGCCGAGGTGGACGAGATCGACGTGGCCGAGGCGCTCTTCAGCCTGCTGCGGGAGAAGGCGGGGCGGCTGATCTGGAATGGGTTCCCGACGGGGGTCGAGGTGGTTCAGGCGATGCAGCACGGGGGGCCGTATCCGGCGACGACGGCTCCGGGGACGACCTCGGTGGGGATGACGGCGATCCGGCGGTTCCTGCGGCCGGTGGCTTACCAGAACATGCTAGAGGCGCTGCTGCCGGACGCGCTCAAGAAGGCGAATCCGCTGGGCATCTGGCGGATCGTGAACGGGGAGATGACGAAGGGAGAAGTCACTAGTTTGTAGTTGATAGTTTATAGTTGATAGAAAAAGCTGATAGCTATTAGCATATACCCATACAAGTTGGCACGTGAATTGTCCGAAATGTCGTCCATGCCG
>JAEUQZ010000414.1 GCA_016788965.1 Anaerolineae bacterium
TTCCTCGCTCAGACGGCTCATCACATCGGCGCGGCTCGGATCGCTGTGGCTCACCATGCAGACGATCAGGCTGAAACTGTGTTGATGCGCCTGCTCCGTGGAGCCTCATCGCCAGGTCTGGCAGGCATGGAATTGTCCGGTTCCCTCCCGACCGATCCATCGCTTACCCTGATCCGCCCCTTGCTGTTCAACACCCGCGCCGAGATTCAGGCTTATGCAGATGAACACGGCCTTGTTCCCTGCATCGACTCAACCAACGCCGACACAAATTACCTTCGTAACCACATTCGCTTGAACTTGCTCCCTCAGTTGGAGGCTATCAATTCTGCCATTCGCCAGACCCTTTCGCGTATGGCGGAAGTCGCCGCGCTGGAAGACGATTTCATGCACAACCAGTTGATGGATGCTCTACCATCGCTCCATGTCATTGAAACGCCAAAACGAATTTCCGCGCGGCGTGCGGCCTACCGTGACCTGCATCCCGCTTTGCGTCGCCGCTGGATTCGCTGGGCTGCCCTCCGAATCAATCCCTCTTTGGAGTTGGATTACCACCACATCCGTCTGGCCGCTGAACTTGCCCTGCATGGCAGGCAGGGAGCAGTCGCCCAATTGGGTGATGGTCTGAGCCTGCGTGTGGATTATGACTGGCTGCATGTCGAGGTTGAGCAGGGCGAGCCGTCCCTATCCGAATACCAGTCCATGCCGCTTGTGCTGCCCGGTTTCAGTGCCGAGCTTTCCCCAGGGGATTCTCTCTCGCTTAGTGAACAATGGACGCTGCGTGTGGAACCTGATTGCCCATTGGAATCGGACTCATCATGGCTCCGCCTGACCATTCCATCCACAGCCTCAATCATCGTCCGAACACGTCGTCCAGGCGATCTGTTCCGCCCCATAGGACTGCGCGGCCACGCTCAGAAACTGAGTGATTGGATGATCGACCGCAAGCTTCCTCGTGCCCTGCGCGACCAGATTCCCTTGATCTGCGTTGATGACCAGATCGCAGCCTTCCGCGTGAATGAAGATTGGGTCATTGCCACCCCCTTCACCGAATCCGGTGATCCGAATCATCGATCTGTTTGGCTGTCCTACAGGCAGAATCTGCCCACTTGAGCGCTGACCATCCACATCCTCAACTGTAGAACTTCGTAATATAGATTGTATGTTGCGAAAGGGCATCAAAGCCGCTATGCTTAAGGAAGTCTAGTGTTACAGTAAAGCGTGCACAGGCAGGGCGATATGGACATCAATAACGACTCAGCCCGCGTTCTGGTGGTAGATGATGAAGGAGCAATTCGCTACTCGGTCAGCAAAACGCTCCAACGAATCGGCTATCAGGTGGACGAGGCTTCCAGTGGCGAAGAAGCCCTGGACATGATCGGCAAGAGCGAGTACGAGGTCATTCTGACCGACATTCGCATGCCTGGACTCACCGGCGTTGAACTCCTCAAACGCATCAAGGATGTCTCGCCCGATGGCATTGTCATCCTGATGACCGGCTACGCCAGCCTCGGTACTGCTGTCGAAAGCCTTCGCCTCGGCGCGCACGACTACCTCATCAAGCCGAGTTCCAGCCAGGACATCCGCCAGAGTGTCGCCCGGGGTGTGGAACGCGCTCGCAACCTCAAGCGTCGCCGCGCCCTCCTGGATGCCATCCGCAGCAATGTTTTTGAATTGACTCGTGCTGATGTCGAAGCCATCAACGCCGTCTACGAAGATGACGAACCCATGCCTGCTGTGGAGCAGCGTTACGAGGCCTCCACCACTCCGGTCGAGTCCATGAACACCAACATGACCCTCGGCCCGCTGACCATCTACCCCGGCCGTTACCAGATTTCCGTCGGTGACAAGCCCATTGACCTTACCCCGACCGAGTTCGACCTGTTGCTCTATTTGGCTGCCCATCGCGGACGAGTCGTCTCCTGCCACGAGTTGGTCCGCGAGGTGCGCGGTTACGCCGTCGATGAAGCTGAAGCCCGCGAGGTAATCCGCCCGCACGTCAGCAACCTGCGCCGCAAGCTCAAACAGACCGGCCAGGACGCTGATTTGATCGTCAATGTGCGTGGCATTGGTTATCGCCTGAGTGAAACCGGCCAATAACCCTGCTGATTCCATGATGAGACTCATTCGCGCGGCTGGGGTTCTCCTCCAGCCGCGTTATTGTTCCCTCACGCTGATCCTGAGCTTACTGTTTGGATCGTGGTCAACCCACGCATCTGACCCCTGGTCGGATTGGCCGCTCGAACGCCGCATCGCCCAGATGTTCATCATCAACCTGGACAGTTCTATCTTGACTGAATCCGGCCGGGATTTCCTCGCAGCGGTTCAGCCCGGCGGCATCGTACTCCTGCCGGAAAATATCGGCGACCCCGCCGCGATCACCATCTTGACCAACAGCTACCAGCAGACCATCACCACTGCGGGCGGTGTTCCGCTGTTCGTCGCCGTCGATCAGGAGGGTGGGGTGATCGCCCACCTCGAACAGGGCTTCACCACCTTTCCCGTCCTAGCCTTGATGACCGCCGCGGCTGATCCTGCGCTGGCTTATCGCGTCGGTCAGGTGATGGCCCAAGAGATGGCCGCTGTCGGAGTCAATCTGAACCTCGCGCCCGTCGCCGATCTAGAGACTAATCCCGCCAATCCCATCATTCGCCGCCGTTCGTTCGGTAGTCGCCCCGAACAGGTCAGCCCGATCCTCGCCGCCTACATCGCCGGGCTGCAATCCGCTGACGTGATGGGCACAGCCAAGCACTTTCCCGGCCACGGCGAGACCGCGACCGACTCGCACATCCAACTTCCCACAGTCGATCTCTCCCTGGATCGCCTGAATGCCGTCGAACTGGCTCCCTTCCGCGCCGCCGTCGAAGCCGGCGTCGGAGCCATCATGGTCGCCCATATCTGGTATCCTGCCCTCGACCCCGTGGAGAACCGCCCGGCTTCATTATCGCCCACGGTCATCACGGATCTGCTCCGTGAGCAGATGGGCTATGACGGCCTCATCATGACCGATGCCTTGGACATGGATGCCATCGACCGCGCCTATTCCTATCCTGAAGCCGCCCTCCTGGCAGTGCAGGCCGGAGCCGACCTCATCCTCTCAGCCCACGTCGGCTTGACATCCCACCAGCAGGCCATCGCCCTGATCGCCGAAGCCGTCCGTTCCGGCGCACTGCCCGAATCCCGCATCGACGAGTCCCTGCGCCGCATCCTCGATGCCAAAGCCCGCTTCGGTATCCTGGACTGGCAACCGCTTGATCCTGCCGGAGCGTCCCAACGCATCGACCGCAATGCCCACGAACGCCTCGTGACCGAGTTGTTTGCCGCGGGTACAGCCGTTGTCTTTGACCGTTCTGACCTGCTTCCACTTCGCGCCAGCGAGTCGGTGGTGCTGGCCTATCCCGCCACCCGCCCATCGATTGCCCGCCAATGTCAGGCCGTCCTGCCCGACGCCCACCTGATCGGAGTCTCCGCCTCGCCATCCGATGAGGAAATTGCCTGGGTGCGGAGCAGCGCCTCCCGCGCCGATGTGATCGTCTACTTCACCCAAAATGCGGATCAAGACACCCGCCAGGTGGCGTTGGTACGTGCCCTCCCGCCGGAGAAGACCATCGTGGCCGCCCTCTGGTCGCCCTACGATGTCCTGCAATTCCCGGAGATCGCCGCCTATCTCGTCACCTACAGCCCGCTCGATCCGGCCATCCCCGCCGTCTGCGCCATCCTCTCCGGCGCGGCTCCGCCTCACGGCCAGATGGTTATCGCTCTGCCTGGTCTGGACGGGTAGGGCTTCTGCTTCACTGCGCCCGCATCTTCCGGCTTTCCGCGCGGGCATGTACATACAGATAGAACAACCAGCCCCGCGCCGTCAGCGGCCCGAACTGATTGTGCGGCACGCGCTTCACACTCGTTGGTGTCTCTCCCGCGATCCGCCGCGCCAGCCGCACCGTCTCGGCGCGGGTCTCGCGCATCATCGTCACCAGTTCTTGACCGCTTGTCTCCCGGCTGGGACGGTAGTCGTTGTACTCATCCATCGCCAGCGGATTTCCCTCGAACACTTTCAGCCGGTTCTGCCCCCACCGTTCGATCCCAATGATATGGCTGAGTACCCGCCGACTCCGTTCGCTGTCTCCACCCCTCTGGAATCGATCCAGAATCGGCTGAAGTCCATTTTCAAGTTGGTCGGCCATCCTGCCCATGCTCCTGCCCAGCGTCGGCCACTCGATGAACGGCTTCGAGAACGTATACACAATTCTGTCAACGATGCTCATCGCGTTTCAGTCTCCATCAGGGGTGCAATTCCTGGGGTAAGTTCGCA
>JAEUQZ010000415.1 GCA_016788965.1 Anaerolineae bacterium
CCTCATCACGGCTTCTCCTGCCAATGATACGATCACACCGTTGATGGCGCTTGGCGCCGAAGTGCTGCTGACCTCGGTCGAGGGTGAACGATCTGTTCCGTTGGCTTCATTCTATACGGGACTTCGCAAGACCGTCTTGCAGCCTGATGAGATGCTGACTGGGATCAGTTTCCCGGCGCTATCAGCACAAGAATGCGGTGCATTCCTTAAGTTAGGATTGCGCCGCGCTCAGGCGATCTCGGTAATCAATGTGGCCGTGTTGCTGCGAATGAATGGTGGCAAAGTTCAGTCCGCTGCAATCACATTGGGCAGTGTCGCGCCGACGATTATCCGCGTCCCCGTGGCCGAGCAAGCCTTGATTGGTAACGAACTGACCCGCGCGGTGATTTCTGAGGTGGCTAGGTTGGCTGCTTCAGCCCCGACGCCAATTGATGATGTGCGTTCGACGGCAGCCTATCGGACGGAGATGATCCGTGTGCTGGTTGGGCGCGCTCTGAGTTCCCTGGCCGATAGAACTGAGCGGGATCACTGGCCGCAGCAGCCCGTGATGTTATGGGGTGATGATCCCAGTGTCGAGTCGAGACTTGACGAGGCGGTCATCCACGACGCACATCTCCCGATTGTGACGACCATTAACGGTCAGGCCAGGACATTCGAGACTGGTCAGGAGAAAACCCTCTTGCGATTTCTGCGCGAGGAGGCTGGACTACCAGGGACGAAGGAAGGCTGCGCGGAGGGCGAGTGCGGGGCATGTACAGTCTTCTTGGATGGCAAAGCCGTGATGTCTTGCATGGTTGCTGCGCCGCGTGCCCACAGGGCCTGTATAGTGACGGTGGAAGGACTGGCTGACGAAGGGAAAATGCATCCTATCCAGCAAGCCTTCGTGGAGGAAGGCGCAGTGCAGTGTGGTTATTGCACGCCCGGCTTTCTCATGGCTGGGGCAAAACTGCTTGAAGAGTTTCCGCAGCCTACCAATGAGCAAATCACACAGAGCATTACAGGTAATCTGTGCCGGTGTACAGGCTACTATAAGATTGTTCGAGCCTTTGAGGAAGCCAGCAACAAGCGGCAGACTGGAGCGTGAAACATGGCGAGTCGGAAGCACGGCACAGGGGAAGCACGCAAAGAGGCCAGAAACAGCGCATTTTGGCCCCTGCTGGGTCTGCTGCTGGCCGTATCGTTAGGGATTATCGCCTATGTCCTGGCTCCCGGTACAATCACCGTGCTGGACAATGCACTGCCGAATTTTCCGCCTCCTGGGGTTGATCCCAATACGCTGCGCCTAATCATCACGGCCATTGTGTTTGTCATCCTGATTCTCATAGCGGGATTGATCGTGGCGGTTTCAATGCCGAAGCAAAAGGATCGCACCATAGTCAGTGAGAAATCGTTGATGAAAGAGCGTCAGGATATGGTGCTTGAAAAGAAGGCTCGCAAGGTTCGCCAACAGCATATCAACAAGCAGGGCAAAAGCCGCTAACCGCCATGGACCGAACCGTTCCAAAGACAGGCAGCGAAGAAATCCAGCTTTACATGCGGACTTATTATTCGCTGCTGCGGTCGAGCCATATGATCCAGATCGAGACACTGGTCGAAAGCCATATGGCGGTGGAGTCATCGCTGCACATCAAAGCCCGTGAACTCGAACCGGATGTTTCGGCGTTATTGTATATCAGCCTGCGACTGCCGGACTGTATGGTGGATGTGGACTCGGTGCTCGTCGGGCAGATTGAGCGTTCTTTCATCGAGTACGGCTATACCGATATTGGAGAGTGGCAGCGCGTCTCCGCGCCGGGGCGACGACGGCGCATGCTCTCGAATGGACAAACCGCCCTGGCTGTGTTCATTGCCAGTCGTTCAGACATCGATGATCTTGTTCCGACGCTCACAGCCTATCAGATCGAGTGGAACAAGATCCACGCCCTGCTTCAAGTTGAAGATGTTCGCCGCTTACTGTCTGAACATGGGGGGGGGAGACTCAGCGAATCGGATATGATTTTGCTGGCCGAGACACTCTATGTTTCGGTGGAAGACCTGCGGCGGCTCGAAGTGGTGTGGGGAGAACGGTTCGCCCCCACGCTGCTTGCTATGTCGCAGAAGCGCAAGCAGATAGGTCTTCAGCTTCTCGCGGGTTCTCTGGCTGATTATCGGCGTGCAACGGCCTATTGGTGGACTGAACTCAGTGAACAGATGCGGGCCGAGGACATCGACCTTGAGGGCAGGCCGGTCTACTTCGTATCCAGCAACACGCACTGCCTTGTCAATCTGTTGACCGGATTTGCCCAGCGTGAAGAGAGCAACCTCGTTGAATATATCGAGCGGTACAGCAAAGGCGCATTGGCCGAAGAGTACCGAGCGATCCAGGGCAGTGAAAGTCGCAAAAGTCTGGATAACTTCCTCTACTATGTTCTGAAGAAGTATCTTGCTGACAAGGGACAGAAAGCCCGCGACTCGCTGGCGGCAGATGAACGTACCATCGGTATCTACCGGGTTCCCAGTCGCTATGGGTTTGACATCGAAGCGCAAGTGATTGAACTGAAGCGCCTCAGAATGGATTGGCTGGATGGACGGCTGCGCGATGTGGCCGTTGAGGATCGGCTGACCACCAGTGATGCGCTCATTCTGAACATAGACTATCCATTGGGAATGGCAGCTTACGAACTCCTAAACCGGATTACAGAACGGGTGGGCAGCCTGCATGGTGTTTATATCATGGGCAAGGCGGCGACTCTGAACGGCAGGGTAGGGGATGTGATGATCCCCAACGTTGTGCATGATGAACACTCGCAGAACACCTACTTGTTCCCGAATTGCTTCTCGGCTCAGGATATAGCGCCGTATCTGACCTATGGGATGGTATTGGATAATCAAAAGGGGATCAGCGTTCCGGGGACTTTCCTGCAGAATCCACGCTACATGAGTGTGTTCTATCAGGAAGGCTACACGGACATTGAGATGGAAGCAGGCCCGTTTCTGTCGGCAACCTATGAGGCTTTCCGTCCCAAGCTGCACCCCTTCAACGAGATAGTCAATCTTTATGGTGTATCCTTTGATGTGGGTTTCTTGCACTATGCATCAGATACCCCGATGAGCAAGGGAAAAAACCTGGGTACGGGGAGCTTGAGCTACTCCGGGATTGATCCAACCTATGCCACCGCGGTAGCAATCCTGCGCCGGATATTCCTCCAGGAATTGGGCCGCTTGAGCAGCAAGGTTTCGAGCCTCACTCGATCCGTCGATTTCCGATGAAGCGGATCGACTGATACATCTAAACAGGGAAATCGTGTCACTATGGAACGTGAAATCACCAGAGCGATTGGTCAGAATGTCCATCGACTGGATGCTCTTGGAAAAGTGACCGGGGAAACAGCCTATCCAGGCGATATCAACCTGCCCGGCCAGTTATGGATGAAACTCCGTTTCAGCGACCGCGCCCACGCCCGTGTACTGAACATCGATACCACGAAAGCGGAAACTCTGCCCGGCGTCATACGCATCTTCACCGCGCGGGACGTACCTCAGAATGAGTATGGGTTGGTCACGAAGGATCAGCCCGTGTTGTGCGGGCCAGGCAGCAAAAGCCAGGTGCAGGATGCCGATGTTGTTCGCTGCTACATGGACTGCGTAGCGGTTGTGGTAGCTGAGACGGAAGCGATTGCAGCTCAGGCTGCGCGGTTGATCGACATTACTTACGAAGACCTGCCAACCGTGTTCGACATGCAAGCAGCCCTGCTGCCGGACGCGCCGCAAATTCATCCTTACTATCCGAACAATACGTTGTGTCATTATCGCATCCGCAAAGGGGATATGGCAGCGGGCTGGGCGCAGGCTGATGTGATCGTTGAGGGAGAATATCGTACTGGCTACCAGGAACACGCCTTTTTGCAGCCAGAAGCCGGTCTTGGCTACATCGACGATGCCGGGCGCGTGACCGTCATCGTGGCAGGGCAGTGGGTACATGAGGATCAGGAACAGATATTCCATGCGCTGGGCCTGCCTGAAGAGCAGGTTCGGGTCATCTATCCGGCGATTGGAGGCGCATTTGGTGGTCGTGAAGATATGTCAGTACAGATTGTACTGGCGTTAGCGGCACACGTTTTGCGTCGTCCGGTGAAGATCATCTGGAGCCGGGAAGAATCGATCCTGTTTCATCACAAACGGCATCCGACTGTGATCCGGGCGCGGTGGGGCGCGACGAAGGATGGTCGTTTAGTTGCGGCAGAGGCAACCGTGATCGGCGATGCGGGACCCTACAACTATACCTCTACGAAGGTTCTGGGGAAC
>JAEUQZ010000416.1 GCA_016788965.1 Anaerolineae bacterium
GGGCGGACTGGTTAATGAGCATGATGCGGTCGTCGAAGTCGATGAGGATGACGACATCAGCGGTGTTGTTGAGGATGTGCGAGAGTTTTTCGCGTTCCCAGATGGCTTTCTCGTAGAGGCGGGCGTTATCAATGGCGACGCCGGCGCGGTTCGCTAATTTCTGCACGAAGTCGAGGTGGGCGTCGGTGAATCCGTTGAGCTTCTTGCTTTCCAGGGTGATCACCGCGACGACACGGTCTTCGCGCATGACGGGGACGGCCATCTGAGAGCGGGTGTGGACGGAGAGGCCGACGTAATCCTTATCCATCTGGATGTCGGGAACGACTTCAGGATGGCCGGAATTGGCGACGCGCAGCACGATGCCGCTGCCATACTCGCGGCGGATACGCTCCAATTCCTCGCCGGGGACATCGTAGCCGTAGTCCAGCAGGAAGTTGAGCTTGTCGGTGTCCTGATCGTAGAGCGCCAGAGAGGATGCCTGGGCATTGGTGAAACGCAGCGCCCAATCGAGGGTCATCTCGAAGACGTGATGCAGTTCAATGGTGTCGGTGAGTTCGCGGTCGATCTGACGGAGGATATGCAGCTCGCGCATGTTGGCAGCAAGCTGGCGGGAGGTTTTCTGGTGCTGGCGGGCGTTGGCGAGGGCGGGAGCGAGGTTCCCTGTCAGAAGCTCGGCGGCTCGGATTTGCTCCTCCGTAACGGGCTGCTGAGTGAGGGCATTGGCGATCAGCAGAGCGCCGATGAGGTTATTGTCCACGCGGAAGGGGCAGCCGACGAAATCAGGCGTGCCGAGGTGTTGGCCGAGCAAGTCAAGGCCGGGGAGTGAGCTGGACGATAAATCTGCGAGAACACATTCGCCACGCTTCCAGCGGTCGATGAGCGAGTCGGGGTCGTTTCTGTAGAGGCTGAAGCGGATGTCACCGAAGCGCTGGCGCGACGGCGGGTCAGCGGCGGGTAGGCGATACACGGCTGGAATCAGGGCGAGGTTGTCGTCGTCGGGGAGTAGGATCACGACCGAATCGCAGCCGACGAATTCTAATGACGCCGCGAGGAGTTCATCCAGGAAAAGCTGGAAATCCCGACCTGTTCCCAAGCGCAACCACAAGCGGTTGAGGGCGGTTAGCTGGGCAACCTGACGGTGAAGGTCGGCGTTTTCGGTGTGAAGCTGTTCAGAATTATCAACTGCCATAGGTCAAACAACCAGAACACAGACTAATCCAGGCAATGGGATTCTTAGCGATACTGAATTTGATTATACCCACGATCCTGAACCAGACCACGCGCAAAACGTTAATTGTCGATTCGGCGGATCATGTTACGATGGGTTCAGGAGCGAACGACGTGGTTTGCTCCGGCCTCGTGAAGGGACTATAATGCCGTACAAAGATCGGCAGGCGTAAGCGCCACAGGCTCTCCGGAGGCAGGGATGGACTTCAAGGATGTTTCCGCCCGGTTCAAATCAAAGGCGGGCGGGGGACAAGACGAGCAGGTCGCTCAAGGGAAGCCGCATGACTTCGGCGAATCGTACCGGCTGCGCGCCAAGATGATTGGCGTGCTGATCCGGGATGCGCGGTTGAATGCGGAACGGAGCGTCGAAGCCTGCGCTGAACTGCTGAAGGTATCCGTCGAAGAGATGCAGGCCTGGGAATATGGCGAGGCCGTGCCGAGCCTGCCTCAGTTGGAACTGCTGTCGTACTATCTGGGCGTGCCGGTCAGCCATTTCTGGGGGACGGAAACCCTAGAAGCGCGGCATGGGCGGCACTTCGACATTCAGCAGGAATACATGTCGCTGCGCGACCGGATGATCGGGGCTTTGTTCTTCCAGGCGCGAGAAGAAGCAGAGATTTCGCTGGACGAGGTGAGCGCGGCCTCGGCGATCCCGGTGGAGCGACTGCACGAGTACGAGATGGGAGAAGTGCCGATCCCGATGCACGAATTGAGCGTGCTGTCGTCGGCAGTCAAGAAAAACTTATCGTACTTTCTGGAGGCAAGCGGACATATCGGCGAGTGGCTGGCGGCACGGGAGCAATGGAAACATTTCATGAATCTGCCCGAAGAAAAGCGCCAGTTCGCCGCGAATCCACGGAATATCGGTTTCATCGAGATCGCAATCATGTTGAGCAAGATGCCGGTCGAGAACCTGCGTGAAGTGGGGGCCAGCATCCTCGACATTACGAGATAGTAGGGAGACTTACGGATGAAGCCTAGTTCTCCTCACCCCCAACCCCCTCTCCATGCAATGGAGAGGGGGAGTCAAACGCAATGTGATGGGGTGACGATCAAGCACATTGTGTTCGGTTTGTCCATAAGTCAGTTGGGTCGATCAGGTCAGGAGTGAGGTAGGTTGTTATGCCATCCGCACAAGAACTTCAGGATCAGGGTGTCAAGCTGTTTCACGACAAAGATTACGAGGGAGCCTCCCGCGTATTTCATCAGGCGATGGACGCCTACGAAGTAGAAGGCAAGCGGGATATGGTCGCGGAAATGCAGACCAATATCGGCCTGATGCACCGGGCACTGAGCGAGCACCAGCAGGCGCTCGACATCATGCAGCAGGCGTTGGTGATCTTCCAGGAGTTAAACGACGCGCTGCGTTCGGCGAAAGTGCTGGGCAACCTGGGCGGCGTGTACGCGGCGATGGGAGACAAAGAGCAGGCTTTCAACTGCTATCGTCAAGCAGCGGACATCTTCAGCGAACTGGACGAGAAGAAGCTGTACGGCGAGACGCTGGTGGCGATGGGCGATCTGCAAATCCGGGATGGGAAGCTGACGGTCGGCGCGGCGATGTACGAAGCCGGGCTGGGCAACCTGGAACAGCTCAATACCAGCCAGAAGGTCATCAAGGGATTGCTGGGAATCCGCAATCGACTCACGGGCGGTGGGTAACACCTCTCCAGGGTTTCAACACCGCGTTATACTTGGCAGATCAGTGGGCTTAGCGCCCACTGATTTGTTTATGGGATCGGACGGGCACGATCAGATTCGCCATGACGCAGACCAAGAACAGCCTTTTCCGCAGACGTTTTGTCCTCCTGAGCGCACTTCTGACACTCCTGGGTAGTCTATACGCATTCACCTACAGCGGGCGCATCGAGAGCAACGATATGGAAACGCTGTTCGATGCCACCAGCAGCCTGATACGTTACGGAGACACGCTGCTGGATGAGAGCGCATGGTACAACCAACCGGATGTGCTGACCCCAGCCAGCCTATACCCGCTGATGCGGGCGGATACGGAACCGCTGCCGCTGATTCTGAGCGCCCCGCTCTATCTGCTGGCAAGCTGGCTGCCGGGCGTGGGGCTGGCGCAGACGGTGTGGTGGTTCAATACGCTGGTGACGCTGGTCACGGCAGCAGTCGTGTTTGGGACGGCAGCGCGGCTGGGTTATCGGGACCGCACGGCAGTCGCGGCAACGCTACTGTTCGGCGCATGTACGATCTACTGGCCGTATACGCGCACGTTGTTCCGCGAACCGCTGGCAGGGTTGTTCATTCTGACAGCGGCGCTGTGCCTGGAAACGTGGCGTGCCAGCCAGTATCGCAATGTAAAGGCGCTGGTGGGAGCCTTCGCAGCTGTTGGCGCGGGACTGCTGAGTAAAGAAGCGGTCGGTTTCGCGCTGCCGGCGCTGATTGTCCTGGCACTGCCGCCACTGACGGGGCGACACCGCGCGTATCGGTTGGTGATGGTGAGTCTGCTGGGCATGATGCTGGTGTTCCTGGTTGGACTGGCGCTGGTCTCGGTGGTTGGCCCAGCGACTATGGACATGAAGATGTTCTATGAGCAGGCGGGGGCACTGCTCAGCCGCAGTCCGCAGCAGATCGAGACCATCCATCAGGCGCTGCACACGTATCTGCTGAGCATTGGCGCAAGCCAGTGGGGAACTTCGCCGATTCTGCTGGCCGTCCCGATAGGACTGTGGCTGCTATGGAAACAGAATCACTCTCAACAAGCTCTGGCAATCCTGATGATGGTCGTGGTTTTCGCAGCGGCCTACGCAGTGTTGCGGGGCGTCCACTGGTTTGGCGGGCTGTCGTGGCCGCCGCGCTTTCTTGTGCCGATTGTGCCGTTCGTGATGCTGGGGCTGCTGCCGGTATTGGAGTGGGGCTTCGGGCAGTGGGATAAGATGCGTGAAGGACGAGCGAGGCAAGCGGCGCACCCTTGTGAAGATTGGCGTTAACCACCTTCACAACTGCGCGACGACCGGCAGACGTCGGCTTGACTTTAACGAGTGCCATGTTTCTTACTCCCCGGCCGCAAAGTTGATTTCCTGGCCCGGCTTCA
>JAEUQZ010000417.1 GCA_016788965.1 Anaerolineae bacterium
CGTCGCCTTCGGTTCGGATTCGCCCATCGAACCCTTCGAGCCGCTCAAGGGAATACACGCCGCCGTCACCCGCCAGCGCCCGGATGGATCGCCCGGCCCGGACGGCTGGTATCCCCAGGCTCGTCTCAGCGTCGATGAAGCCCTGCGCGGCTTCACGACCGGCCCGGCCTATGCTGCCGGGATGGAAGATCGCCTGGGCAAGCTGTCGCCGGGCTTCCTGGCCGATCTGGTCGTGCTGGATCGTGACCTGTACGCCATCCCGCCGCAGTCTATCCTGGAGGCGCAGATCACCGCCACGATGGTTGGCGGAGTCTGGCGGCACGGCGGCTTGCGCTGAAGGACAGGCTCAACTCAACGCCGCTGTGCTGAACACCACGCTGAAGGCCACGCAGTAAATCAGCACGCCCCGGTAAACGCTCAGATCGACCTCGGTTGGAACCTCGTAATTCTGGCTGCCGACATTGCCTTTCAGCGGCCCCAGATCGATATAATCCGTGCCGACTTGTTCCGGCGTTCGCGGATCGCCCGCGCGAGTCAGATACACATGCAGATTGGGCCCGTTCGTCACCCGGAAATCCTCGAAGCGCAGCACCCGGCTGTTATCGGCCAGTTGGTAAATCGTCGCTGTGCCGCTCCCCTGATGGACGAGATCGATATCGGAGAACACACCTGACGCCACGATCTGCGGATCGGTCATCGGCGGCATGGCCTGTTCCGCCGTCGGGACGGGCACATCCCCGGCCAGCGCCGCCCGCGCCAATTCGACCGCCATCGGCTGGCTGGTCGGGATCATCGCCTGATACATTGCCTGCTGATCCAGCGGAAGCCGCGCGAACGCCGCCTGTTCCTCCACCGACAGCCCCGGAAAAACTTCCTCGACCACCTGATTGATGAACAGCGGTCGCCATAGCGGGAACGAAAACACCAGCGCAACCAGCGCCGCGCCGATCAACAAAATCAGGGCACGCAAACGGTTTGCCATCGGTGGCAATCCTTTCCTATCACATCGCAGCGGCACATTAAGGCCGACTGAGTGTTATCGAGATACTCTGATGCGGTTTACATGCGATTGTTATAATCCACCGTCGTCTAGTTTTTGAACTGTCACCGCACCATGAGGGAGGTTCTTCAACAATGGCTCGTCCCGGAATGATTATTGGCACAGTCGAGCATCCTGTACAGGGTCCGATGCTCGCCGTGGGTGATCCCGCCCCCGATTTCCGCCTCACCGCCAACGATTGGTCGATCAAAACGCTCGCCGATTACACAGGCAAGGTCAGAATTCTCAGCGTGGTTCCCTCGTTGGATACCCGCGTCTGTTCCGCCCAGACCCACCGCTTCAATGCCGAAGCCTCGGCCCTCAGCCAGGATGTCGTCATCCTCACCATCAGCGCCGACCTGCCTTATGCCCAGCGCCGCTGGTGTGGCGCGGAAGGCGTAGATCGGGTCATTACGCTATCCGATCACAAGGACATGAATTTCTCGGCAGCTTACGGCGTCGAAGTTGTTCCGCTGCGGATTTGCCAGCGGGCCGCCTTCGTCGTCGGCAAAGATGACCGCATCACCTATGCCGAGTATGTCCCGGTGATCGGCAATGAAGTCCATTTCGAGGCTATCCTGGAGGCGGCCAGAGCCGCCGGGGGTGTTGCATGAAGCTCATCGAGAACATTCTGGAGAGCAGCAAATATCTCATCCTGGTCATTGTCGGCGCGTCACTGGTTCTGACTGTGGTCGCCCTGATCTGGGCGCTCTATGAAGCCGCCAACGTCGCCCTGGGTCTCTTCACCAACTACAAGAGCGTCTCGACTACCCTGGTCGGATTCGTCCAGATATTGGATGTGTTCCTGGTGGTCGCCGTGTTGTACATCTTCACCGTGGCGCTCTACGAGTTGTTCATCGGTGACCTCAAGCTGCCCGGATGGTTGACCATCCACAACTTCGACGAACTCAAGACCATCATCAGCAACATGGTGGTTCTGATCGCGGCTGTTTCTTTCCTCAAATACTTCCTGGAGCGCAATGACCCGGTCGCCACACTCCTGTATGGCACTGCGCTGACCCTGGTTTCGCTGGCATTGATCCTCTACCGGCGGCACACTCGTGAAGACACGCCGTCGGATGCAACCTCACTGGAGCAGCATCATGACTGATATTCGTCTCGAACGGCTGGCAAATGTGCTGGTCGATTACGCCTGTGGTGTCAAGCCGGGTATGTGGGTCGGCATCCTCGGTGATGTCGCCGCCCTGCCAGCCCTGCGTCAGGTCTACCGCGAAGTCCTCCGCTACGGTGGCAACCCGACCCTCTTCATCGGCGACGAGTACACGACCCGCGCCTTCGCGCGGGAGGCCAACGACCATCAGATTGCCTGGGTCGATCCCAGCATGACGCTCTACTACGAGCAGGCCGACATCTACATCCGGGTCGGTTCCTCCACCAACACCCGCGCCATGACCAGCATCGACCCCAAGCGCATCCAGCGCATCGCTGCCGCTCGCAAGCATTGGCTGGACACCCGCCTGAACCGCACCGCGCGGGGCGAGTTTGAATGGGTGGGAACCTGGTATCCGACTGAAGCCGGCGCCCAGGAAGCCAACATGAGCCTGGAGGAGTACGAAGATTTCGTCTACGGTTCGATGTTCCTGGATAAACCCGATCCCGTCGCCGAATGGCGCAGCCTTGCGGCCATGCAGCAGTTCAAAGTCGATTGGCTCAAAGGCCGCAAACAGGTTCACTTGCAGGGGCCGAATGCCGATATTCGCCTGTCCATCGAAGGGCGCACCTTCATCAACAGCGACGGCCACAAGAACATGCCCAGCGGCGAAATCTTCACCGGCCCGGTCGAAAACTCAGTCAACGGCTGGATTCGCTTCGATTATCCCAGCATTGTTGCCGGACGCGCCGTCTCCGGCATTCAGTTGAAGTTTGAAGACGGCAAGGTCGTCGAGGCCAGCGCCGAAACCAACGACGACCTCCTTCAGGCACAGTTGAATACTGATGCCGGGGCGCGTTACCTGGGTGAATTCGCCATTGGCACGAATTTCGGCATCAACCGCTTCACGGGCAACATCCTCTTCGATGAAAAGATCGGTGGCACAGTTCATATGGCTGTCGGCATGGGCTACCCGGAAACCGGCAGCGTCAACAAGAGCGCCGTCCATTGGGACATGATCTGCGATATGCGGAAGGACAGCACCATCCACGTCGATGGCGACCTGTTCTATCAGAACGGACAGTTCGTCGTCTAAAAAGTTGAATCGATTTGGCGATAATCTGCCCGCGGATGCTCGACTTGCGTTATACTGCATATCGAGTGATCTTCTGAGGCCAGCCTACAGCGATGGGATGAACCATGCGGATCTTTATCATCTACGCGCACGCCGACCTTGCTCCCGTTCAGCACCTCAGCACTATTTTGCGCGAGTGGGGTCACGAACTGCTTCCTTCCCAGAAGCTGCTTCCGGGCCGGGATTGGGCGGCTGAACTGCGCGAAGGAGTGTCCGGCGCGGATGCCGTGGTCTACGCCGTGTCGCCGGATGCGCTGGCGGCCGAGTGGTGTCAGTGGTGCTACCGGGAGGCGGCCGCCGCCGTCAAACCCATCATCCCGGTGCTGCTCCAGGCTGAAACCCCGATTCCGGAAGGTATCAGCAGCTTTCCTTACACCAATGCCTCGGACGGCGTGACTGAAGAGGTTTTGTTCCCGTTGAACGGCGCGCTCGGCAATCTGGATGCCTTCGTCGTCTCCGACGAGTCCATGCCGTCCGCCCCCGATCAGCCCGGCGGCATTCCCGCCCAGGCTATGGGCAGCCTCAGCGTCAGCCGCGCCACCCCGCCCGCGCGGGTCCTCCTGCCGGATTTGCGCCGTGTGCTGCCCGAACCCATCGAGTGGCTGGAAATCTCCTCCGGTCCGGTCACGCTCAAAGATGCCAGCGATCAGGGCGGCAGCAAGGGCGGAACCTTCCAGATTGGGCGCTTCTTCATCGCCCGCTACCCAGTCACCAACCAGCAGTATCAGGTCTTCATCGACGACGTGAAGGGCTACGCCAGCACCCGTTGGTGGGATTACTCCCCGGAAGCGATAGCCTGGCGCGAGTCCCATCCTGACGCCCATCCGCCCGTCACCGATGGCGATGGAGCGCCCCGCACCCATGTCAGTTGGTACGAGGCCGTCGCCTTCTGCCGCTGGTTGAATGTCCGCGTGCGTCCGTTGGCGATGGCGATCCCCGGCGCGACTCCTAAGACGCTGCCCACCCT
>JAEUQZ010000418.1 GCA_016788965.1 Anaerolineae bacterium
GCCATTTGTGCCATTTGTGCCAATTTATCCGCCCGACACTGACGACACTGACGACATTTGCGACAATTCACGAGCCGCCTGCGGATGGGGTCGCGCGGCGCGGGCGATGCTGACCAGATCGTACAGCGACACCCACAGATCGCGCTGAAGGAGGGGGCAATGACGGCGGAAGCATTCTTCGCGGCATTTCAGGAGCGGTTTCTGGCGTGGGCGGGCGGCGTGGAGTCGATCCGCCTGATCCTGCGGGTGGGATCGCGGGCGCGGGCGGTGCATCCCGGCGATGCCGACTCCGATCTCGACCTGGAACTGTTCGGGGAGGGGATCGATGGGGCGGCGATCCAGGCATGGCTGCGGGGTCATGCGCCGCTGTGGATGATGCTGGAACGACAGGAACACCATTCACGGGAATGGCTGGCGCTGTATGCCGGGGGTTACAAGGTGGATGTCTCGATCAGCCCGCTGGCCGACCTGGAGACGATCATCGGCAGCGGAGGGCTGTGGAGCAGCCAGCAGCGGGGCTATGCGGTGCTGCTGGATCGGGATCGCTATGCCGAGCGGCTGCCCCCACCCGCCGCGATGGGAATTTCCGCCGGGGCTGTGCCGGATGCGGCCGCCTATCGGGAAACGGTAGACGAGTTCTGGTACGGCGCGGTGTATGTCGCCAAACAGATCAAACGCGGCAAACTCTGGAAGGCGAAATGGGCCGACCAGATGCAGCAGCGAAGCCTGCTCACCATGCTGGAATGGCAGGCGCAGGCGATCCATCCCGGCGGGATCGATACCTGGCACAACGGCGACTTCATGCAGGAATGGGTCAGCGCGGACATCTGGGAACGGCTGCACGGGGTCTTCGCCCGCTTCGACGCCGAGGACTGCTGGCGGGCATTGGCGGCGAGTATGCGGCTGTTCGATGAACTGGCGCGTCAGGTCGCTCAGGCGCATGGCTATGTTTACCCGGCGCAGATGGCCGAAGCGGTCGCGGCGTATGTCGAGCAGGGATCAGGGGTTGGGGATTAGGGGTCAGGGAGAAGACGGGATGTGGAAAACCTGTATCGGTTCCCGTGTTTCCAGTCAGCCCTGGTCGGGGCGTTCTACCAGATCGTCGGCGGCAATGCGATCCAGCCGGGCAAAGTAATCGGGCGGATAGGCCGCGACCATCGGCGCGGCCGGTTGAATGACCACCAGTACCTCGACGGGTTGATCGGAGAGGTGGGTACTGACCTCCAGCTTCAACTTGCCATCTGCACCGACCTGACTGGTCAGTTTGAAGGTTTCCATCGGCGTTGGCCTTTCTCGTTACCCGTGCCTATTCTAGCACAATAGGATACTGCGCCTGTGTCTGAGAGAAGCGAAGCCGAGCCGATCCTGTAAGCCTTTATTAGAGTCTATCGGGATTAAGTTGCTTGAGGGAAGAAATTCTCTCCAACTGAGGGAGAAAGAATTATTCCCAATAAAGTCTATTGAATCGCTGTGAAATCCTGGATTAGCCGACGCCCTCGCGGAGCATCCGGGCGAATTCGTGGGGCAGATCGCTGGCTTCGATGGCGGCGGCGGCGCGTTCGACATCGTAGGCCACGCGGATGAACTCGGTTCGCACCTCGCCATCCTGGATCGCCAGGGTCAGGTAGCCGGCGCGGGGATCGCGGTCTTTGGGTTTGCCGACGCTGCCCGCATTGATGACGTGGCGTCCGCTGGGCAGGCGGCGGTGATAGGGCAGATGGGTATGGCCGCAGACCAGCACATCGGCCCCGGCCTGGTCGAGGATGCGTTCGATGCTCTCGGCGGGGCGGTCTTCGTAGAGGTACTCGTTGACCTTGCGCGGGCTGCCGTGGACGAGCAGGACGCGCACCCCCTCCAACTCAAGCGGGATGCTGGCCGGAAGGTTCCGCAGAAAGGCTTTGTGGTCGTCGGAGGTATGGGCGTTCGTCCAGGCGATGGAGCGTTTGCCACGGGCTTCGTCTTCGGCGGCTTTGTAAGCACAGCCGCAGTCATCGCTGCTGTGGCCGACGCCCTGATCGTAGTTGCCCATGAGGGTGGGGATGCCCAGGCCGCGGATGCGTTCGACGACGGCATCCGGTTCAGTCCCATAGCCGACCAGATCGCCGAGGCAGTAACGGTGGGTCAAACCGCGGGCGTCCATATCGTTCAGGACGGCTTCCAGGGCGGGCAGGTTGGCGTGAATATCGCCGAAGACGGTGATGGGGTTCATGGTGTGCCTCCTGATGAGAGTGTAGGGAGGAATCGCGGCAGGCTCAAGGGCAGCGGGTTTAAGAGGCGGTTAAGTTTTGTGGGGTGATGGGTTCAATCGGCAGTGATGCCCGCAGGGCCTTTGCAAAGTCAGTACATCGTAACTTGCCCTCACCCTAAATCCCTCTCCCGAACGGCGAGTACGCCTGGGAGAGGGACTTGGCTCCCCTTCTCCCAGCGGTACTCCGCGTTCGGGAGAAGGGGCTGGGGGATGAGGGCTGCGCTCAACGACTTTGCAATAGCCCTGGTGATGCCCGGCCAGCATTTCCCGTCCGTTGGTTCGATGCGGTACAATGAACGGATGTGAGTCGGGCACTCCGACCACAGGGCGTGTGAATTGCGGGCGCGGAGAGGCAGTCAGCCATGCAAGACGACAATCCTACCCTTCCCCCTGAGCCGGCGGATGCGAACGCTGAAGTTCTGGCGGTGCTGGAAATCATCGACGGGCCGGAGGCGCGGGTCCAAGGCGTGTCCGTCGGCAAGACCATCGAAATCCGTGAAAAGCGGGTGACGCTGGGACGGAATCCGCGGCAGGTGAGCATCCAGCTTTACAACCTGGACGAAAGCAGCAGCGTCAGCCGTCTGCACTGCACGCTGGAATTCCACGAAGCGCTGCGCTGCTTCTTCATCACCGATGAAGGCTCGTCTTCCGGGACGAAGGTGGCCGGGCGCAAGCTGGCCGCGCACAAGCCGCAGTCGCTCAAAGACGGCGATACCATCGAACTGGGGATGCCGGACAACCGGGGGGCGCTGCTGCGCTTCCAGACGCGCTTCAATCTGGCCGAGCGGGTGAGCGTGGAGCCGAATTACGCGCCCAAGACGACCATCCGGCAAAACCTGGCGGCGCTGATGAAAGAGGCGGCGGGCACGCCGACGGCGCAGCAGGCCGATGTGTTCATCAGTTATAGCCGCCGCGACCGCGAGCAGATGCACCTCGTCCGCGAGGGGTTGATCACCGCCGAACTTTCGGTGTGGAGCGATGAGAAGCTGGAACCGGGCAGCCCGTCGTGGAAGCTGGATGTGCAGACGGCCATCGAAGCGGCCGGCTGCGTGGTGGCGATCCTCTCGCCGGATGCCAAAGGCTCGGAGTGGGTCAACGAGGAACTGGGCTATGCCCGGCTGCTGCGGAAGCGGGTCTTCACGATCCTGGTGCGCGGCGATGAAGTCAACGCCGTGCCGCTGGGATTGACGGGCGTGCAGTGGGTGGATATGCGGACGGATTACGAAGAGGCCATTACCGACCTGGTGCATCAATCGGCGATGCAGCAGTTGATCACGGCCATCCGGGAACATCTGGGCAAGTGACCAGGTAGAGACCATTCCACCACAGAGACACAGAGAACACAGAGGAATACGGAGAGCGTGGCGAGACAATCCCGGGGCGCGGCGATCCTGATCGCGGCGGTGTGCGCGGGGCTGGCGCTGGTCTTTTTCCACAAGCTGCTGCTGGGCGGGATGATCCTGGCACGCGGCGATGTTTACGCCTATTTCTACCCCTACTGGTCAATACGGAATGCCGCGCTGCTGGCCGGGCAGATACCCCTGTGGACGCCGGATGTGTTCATGGGGGTGCCGCTGCTGGCGAACAGCCAGGTCGGGCTGAACTATCCCCCCAACTGGCCGCTGACCCCCTTCGATCCGCCTACCGGAATCGCGCTCAGCCTGGCGCTGCATTCGGCCTGGGGGATGCTGGGGGTGTATGCGTTGGGGCGGCGGACGCTGGGATTGGCGCGGCTGCCGGCGCTGCTGGCCGGGCTGCTGTTCGGGATGGGCGGGTATCTGGGCGGGAAGGCCGAACACATCAACCAGTTCCAGGCGCTGGCCTGGATGCCGTGGGCGTTCCTGCTGCTGGATCGGCTCAGCCGGACGCGCCGCCCGCGCGATGTCGGGCTGTTGGGGGCGGCGCTGGCGCTGCAATTCCTGGCGGGGCATCCGCAGACGGTCTTCATCACGGCGGTGGGGTTGGGGGTGTATGGGCTGGTCTGGCCTCAAAACCA
>JAEUQZ010000419.1 GCA_016788965.1 Anaerolineae bacterium
GATGGCGTGTTTCACGGGGAACTGACACAAACAGGCGCATCCAACCATGACGGCACTGACGCCATTGCCGCCATTTGTGCCAATTCGTCCGTCCGGCGTGGACGACTTGGACGACATTTCGGACATTTCGTCTGCTCTGGTGATCAGCGACACCGACACTGACGACAACGACGACAATAGCGACAATTCGAGCTACAGATTCTCAAGATTCGCACATTCTCTTTCTCATCATTCTTATCACTTTTCTCATCGCCCCTGTTCCGAGCATTTCGTCTGGCTAAGAGCTATAAGCTATCAGCTAAAAGCTAACCATAAACTATCAACTACAAACTACTCCACCAATCCCTTCTCGATTCGGCGGTCGGGGATGAACCAGATCAGCGCCACCAGCGTGTACACCCCGAAGGCCAGCGGCCCGTTCACGAACGAGACCGCGATGCCCAGCGTGTACACCACCAGGGAAATCAGCCCCTTGTGGTCGCGCCCCAGCGCGACCGCCAGCGGCGAGTCCTTCCCGTGCAGCGCGATCAGCGAACGGGCGAGAAGGTAATACGCGAACCCGGCCATCCACAGCACGATCCCGTACAGTGTGCTGGGGCCGGAGGGGAAGCCGTTCTCCCCCGCCCAATCGGTGACGAACGGGATCAATGACAGCCAGAACAGCAGGTGCAGATTCGCCCACAGGACCCGTCCATTCACCTGCCGAGCCATCTGGAGCAGGTGGTGGTGGTTGTTCCAGTAGATGCCGATGTAGACGAAGCTGACCACATAGGCCAGGAACAGCGGCAGGAGCGGTTGCAGCGCCGCCAAATCGATCTCTTCGGGTATCTTCAGTTCCAGCACCATGATGGTGATGATGATAGCGAGGACGCCATCGCTGAACGCTTCCAACCGGCCTTTGCTCATGATTTGTTCTCCTGTGTGTCGGCTTCTGGCTTCACCTAAGCAAACTGAAATCCCGCCCGCGCCAGCATGTCGAGCGCGGCCGGCAGTTCCGTCCGGTAGCGTTCGGAGTGTTCGGCATTCTGGCCGGGTTCGCCGCACTCCAACGCCACCCACCCGGCATAGCCGGCCTCGTTCAGCACGGCGGCCAACCCCGCCCAGTTCATCGACCCCTGACCGGGCAGGCGGCGGTTGGTGTCGGCCAGGTGGATGTAGCCGATGTCAGCCGCATACTGCCGCAGCGCCCCGAACGGATCAGCCTCTTCCAGCGCCATGTGGAAGACATCGGCGGTCAGCTTGATGTGGGGATGATCCTTGATCTTGCGGCGGACGCGGATGCCCTGCGCCAGTGTGTTGATGAAGTGAGTCTCGTAGCGGTTGATCGGCTCGATGTACAGGTCGATGCCGATGGCATAGACGTAATCGGAGAGTGTCCGCAGGTGATTGTGGAGCAGCTCGTACTCCAACTGCTCGACCGACTTGAACGGGGTCAGGTCGGGCACAGTGGCCGCGCCGAAGTGCGGCACGAGGATGACACCCTGTGCTTCCAGATCGACGCCATCGACCACCGACTGGCGGAACTCGGCCAGGGCGCGTTCCCGTTCCCCCCGGTCGGGATCGAGCAGGCGGCTCTGCCGCCCATGATTGACCGCCGAGATGTGCAGGCCGGTCTGTGCGGCCGCCTCGGCCAGTTCCGGGACGCGGGCCGTCAGTCCACGCCCCCAGACTTCCACGCCTTGAAAACCGAGCGCCCTGGCCTGCTGGAAGCGTTCCAGCGCCGAGCGTCCGGGGAGCATATCTTCCTGTATCGCCAGCCGCATGACCTTATCCTTGGATTGCCTGAAACACGCTTGCAGGCCGGAAGTATAGCGCACATCGTACAGAATCAGGGCAGCATTTTTCGTCGATCCTGCCAATAAACCCCGCGCCATTCGGCCTGTACAATTTTCCGCTGTGTTGTCTCCTCTCCATATGTAAGGTAAATCCACTATGACTGCACCTCTGCGTGAATTCCTCGAGATTCCCTACGATCAGCTTGAGGAAATGAACCTCGCGGCCAAACTCCAGCGGCTTGGCCGCGTGTCGATGGATGTGATCCGCGAAGAGCGGATGCGCTATCTGGCGGACGAAAAGCGCATCAAGGCCGTGACGGTGTGCTTCACCGACCTCGAAGGCCGGCTGCATATGCTCGACTACGACAAGAAGTTCCTGCTGAAGTCCGCCGACAACCTGACCTTCGACGGCTCCTCGGTGCGCGGTTATTCCCGCCAGGCCGAGTCCGACCTGCGGCTGGCGATTGACTGGTCGGCCTTCTACTGGGTTCCCTCGGATGTGTTCGGGGCGGGCAAGGTGCTGGTCTTCGGCGAAGTGCTGGAGCGCGACGGCACGCCCTATCCCTCCGACCTGCGCTCGATGCTCAAGCGCTACACGCAGGACTTATTCGACAAGCAGGGCATGACCTGCAACGTCGCCAACGAAATCGAAGGGTTCATCTTCCGCGGCCAGAACGCGGAACAGACTTATTTCCAGACAGGCGAGTTCCAGTCCGTGACCAGCGGCGGCTACTATCACTCGCTGCCCGGCGACCCGCTGCGGAGCTTCATCGACACGGCTGCTGAGGTCCAGCGCGCCCTCGGCTTTGCCAACGAGAAGGATCACCCCGAAGTTGCGCCCTCCCAGTTCGAGATGAATTACTCCTACACCGAGGCGCTGGTCGCCGCCGACCAGGTGCAGCTCTACAAGCTGATCTGCCGTCAGGTGGCCTACCGCATGGACATGACCGCCAGCTTCCTGCCCAAGCCGCAGACCGGCGTCAACGGCAACGGTATGCACACCAACATGTCGATCTCGCGCGGCGATCAGAACCTCTTCTACGCCGACGGTGGCCGCGAAGGGCTGTCCGATTTCGCCTGGCAGTTCGTGGATCGCATTCTCCACGCAGCCAAAGATATCTGCCTGATCCTGAATTCAAGCGTGAATTCTTACCGCCGCCTCGATCCGCACTTTGAAGCGCCCAACCAGATCAAGTCGTCGCCCATCGACCGCGGCTCGATGGTGCGTATTCCCATCGGCAACGCCAAATCCGCCCGCATCGAAGTCCGCTCCATCGCGCCCGACGCCAACCCCTATCTGGCGATCTACAGCTTGTTCCGCACCGGGCTGGAAGGCACACTCCCGGCCAGCGTCAATCAGGAAGACATCCTGCCGGACAACATCTACGACGCGCTGGCGATGTTCCAGGGCAGCGCCTGGTCGCAGACACTGATGAGCGCCGACGTGCATGAGAAGTATGCGGCTCTCAAGGAAGCCTCGGCGGATCGCTGTGCCCGCATCCTGGGCACGCGCATCAAGCGTTCAGAGATTCAGTTCCACCACGAAGTGACCAACCAGTACCTCTGGAACCAGTTCTAGAGCTTCTGCGAACCTGATCGCATGAAGGGGACGCGCCGCGCGTCCCCTTTTGATTCCGTCCGGCTCGATAGGGACGTTTCTCAGCCAGCGGGATGCCGATTGGCACTTGATCCGAACGGTCATCTGGAATACACCTAAGAAGGGTCTGAATTCACTGGAGAGAAACCACGCCACCTACCCGCAGCCCAGGGTGGTCAGAGGAAAACCTGTGAGCGAAGTTGTTGAAGTCCGAAGTGAAGTTCCGTTCGGTCGCACGCTGTACGGGATGTTGAAGCTGAAGGATCAACCGCTCGACAAGCTGGTACACCGGGGTCAGATGGAAAGCCACTACCTGGCCTGGGAAACCGTCCGCAAAGGAACCAATCCCTTTTTCCAGAAAGGAACCGGCTTTGAAGGTTATCTGGTCGGGCGCTGCTCGAACCCGGAAGCGGCGCTAGAAGCGATCATCGCCGCCAACCAGCACATCCTGGATGCCATCACGCGGCTGTACCGCTTCGAGTACCAGTTCCGCTCGCGGCTGATGAAAACGCTCACGCAGGACGCCAGCGATGCCGAGGCGATCCACGTGTGGTCGGCGTATCTGGGGGCGGAACTGGGCAAGCTGCGCGTCCTTGTCTTTCACAACCGTGAAGCCGAGGCATTCCAGACGCGAACCTACCAAATCGTGCGGGGGCTGCCACCGATGGTCTATCACGAGGTGGCCGAGGATGTCACCCAGACCTATATGATCGGCGCGGACAGGGAAGGTGCTGGCCGCTTACTGGTCACGTTGTCGATGTTGAAGCCCAGCCAGCAGGATGCCTGGCTGGTGGCGGAAAACATCGGTGAGTTCGGCCAT
>JAEUQZ010000041.1 GCA_016788965.1 Anaerolineae bacterium
GCGTTTTTGCAAAGAATCGAAATCCGGGGCATGGCCGCGCCATACCCCGGAAAGCCAGTCTATGAGTTATGAACCGCCGTAGGCATTGGCGCGCGCCGACCACTCGGCATAAGCCTCGCGCTGTTTGTCTACCCCCTGCTGATCGGTGATGGTGTTCCAATCGCTGGCAAGCTGATCCAGCGTCGCCTGAATATCCGCCCCGGAGTAGATCGCCGTGATCGCCCGGTCTACCGCTTCCTGGTACTCACGCGATCCCGGGATGCTCAGGTCGAGGAAACCGTTTTCGGCGGCCGCCTTGAGGACATCCAGGTATTCTCCGGCGTTCGACCAACGGTCACGGTACAGTTCCGCGCTGAAGTGCGACGTGCGGAACGGATCGCGCAGCGCGATGGGCGAAATCACGCGCTCCAGGCTGACGCTCTGGCTGTTCAACCACTGCGAGAACAGATAGGCCGCTTCCTTGTTGTCGCTGGCCGCGGCGATGCCCAATGCCATACCGCTGGCGAGTTCACCACCGCCCGGTTGCTCGGCATAACCGATCATGCCGGCGATCTTCGTCGGCGGAACCCAGGAGAGGGCCGATTCATCCGTGCCGACGCCCTGCGCCCAACGGCCAACCGGAGGCCAGGAGATCGCCATAGCGATCTTGCCATCCACGAAGCCGCTGAACACCTCGATGAAGCTCCACTCCTGCTGACCCGTTGGGCCGTAATCCAGCGATTCACGCAGAAGCTGCATGGTCTGGAGGCCGACTTCGCCGTTCACCTGAGCGCGCATCGTCTCCGGGTCGAAGAAGCGGCCGCCCATTGAACGGTAGGCCGAGAAGAACCAGTGATAGCTCTGACCACCGAAGCGCTGGAAGGCACAGCCGTACAGTTCCGGCGCGTACTTCTCGGTGATAAACGAGCAGATCTGGTTCCACTGCTCCCAGTTGGTCGGCGCGGCCAGCGGGTAGCCATATTCGGCTTCAAAGGCCGCCATGTTCTCTGGGTCTTCAAAGATGTCGCTGCGGTAGTACATGATGTGGACATCGCCGTCGTCCGGCAGACCATAAGTCACGCCGCCGACCTTCGACCAGTTGTCGGCATAGGTGGGCAGGATGTCGGCCAGTTCCGCAGCCGGATAGTATTTCTCGATGTAGCTGTCGAGCGGTTCCAGCACGCCAATCGACACGAAGTCGCCCATCCAGGCCGGGATGACATTGATGATGTCATACTGGGCCGTTCCCGCCAGCGCATCGTTGATCGGGTTCTGATACATCTCGTTGAAGGGCACTTCGACCACTTCGACGTTGATGCCCGTCAGTTCAGTCCATTTTGGGCCAAAACCGTAGCCATCCTGCGCCTGCAAACCGGCTTCGTACATGATGGTGATGGTGGAACCCGCAAATTGTTTGGCGGCTTCCACCGCGATTGAAGCCGCATCGCCTTCGGGTTGGGCCAGGGCAACACCCCCGACTGCCAGCGCCACAAGCAGGATCAGTGAAATCTGAAGCAGGTGCTTCCAAGAACGTGATTTCATGACATTCTCCCCTAAACTGAGCAACCAAATCGATCTAACGGACATCTTTGTCAGGTGCGATGGTCCACGTCAGTTCTGGCTTTGGCCCATAGTCCTCCTTTCCATAAACGATTCTATACCCAAAAACGCGCCGCAGCGCGGAAGTGAGCCATCTTACCAATCCCCATCCCGATCCCACGAGCCGCCCGCCAGCACCCCGCCATCGATGACGATGTTCTGTCCGGTGATGTAGGATGACGCCTGCGAAGCCAGCAGCAGCGCCAGCCCCACCAGTTCTTCCGGCTCCGCTGGACGGCGCTGTGGAATCCGCGCCCGCAGCCAACTGGCCTTGCGCGGATCATCCCAGATTGGTTTGGAGAGCGGTGTGCGGATGAAACCGGGGGTGATGCAGTTCACCTGGATATTGTCGGGCGCCCATTCGACCGCCTGAACCTTCGTCAGTTGGGCAATCGCGCCTTTGGTCATGCCGTAGACCGACACCGTGTCCAGCGCGTAGAAGACATTGATCGAGGCGACGTGAATGATCTTGCCGCCCCCACCCGCCTTCATGAAAGGATAGGCCGCCTGGGATAAAAAGTAGATCGCCCGCTGGTTGGTCGCGTAGACGAATTCGTAATCTTCTTCGGTGACAGCCGTGATCGGCTTGCGGCGGTTGGTGGCGGCGTTGTTGATGAGGATGTCCAGCCGTCCCATCTGGGCGTGCGCGTCGCCGATCAGGTCGCGGCAGGCCGAGACGCTGCCCAGGTCGGCAGTCAGCGGCACAGCCTTCGCGCCGACCGCTTCAATCTCGCGGCAAGTCGCCGCGATCCGCTCGTGGTCACGCCCATGCACCCCCACCGTCGCGCCCGCCTCGGCGAAGCCTTTTGCCAGCGCCCCGCCGATTCCGCCCGACGCGCCCGTGATCAGGACAGACTTGCCTTCCAGCGAAAACAATCGTTGCAGGAGCGGTGCGCTGTTCGCCATGTCGATCCCCCAATCGTCAAACCACCCGGTAAAGTGCGTCTTGCCCTGCCCGAACGCGCCGGCAGTTCTCCATCGTGATCTCGCCCATCCGGCGCAGGCCGTCCAGCGTCCGCCCGGCCATATGTGGCGTCAGCACCACGTTGTCGAGCGCCAGCAGCGGGCTGCCTTTCGGCGGCTCATCGACGAAGGCATCCAGCCCCGCGCCCCACAGCCGCTTCTCGCGCAGCGCGGCGGCCAGCGCCGCCTCGTCCACCAGCGACCCCCGCGCCGTATTCAGGAAGATCGCGTTCTTCTTCATCAGTCCGATGCGCCGCGCGTCGATCAGCACGCCTTCGACCTGCTCGGCCGCAGCGTGCAGCGAGACCACATCCGAGGTGCGGATCAAGTCGTCCAGTTCCATGAATTGGACGCCATGTTGGGCGGCAAACACCTGATCGGGATACGGATCATACGCAGCCAGCTTCATGCCGAAGCCTTTGGCTCGCAGCGCCACGCCCTTGCCGATCCGTCCCAGCCCGATGATGCCGATCTGTTTGTCCATGAGTTCGAGGCCGAACCCGGACTTCCAGCCGCCGGCCTGCGTCGCCACATGCACCGGCACCAGATTCCGCGCCACCGCCAGCAGCAGCGCCAGCGTCAGATCGGCCACCGACTCGTGGATCGCCCCCGGCGTACTGGTGACGACCACGCCTTTCTGCTTGGCCGCCTCCAGGTCAATCGTCTCCAACCCAACGCCGTGCTTGGCGATCAGCCGCAGCGAGTCCGCCGCCGCGATGACCTCAGCGGTCAGTTCGTCCGTCCCGGTGACGATCACCTGGACGCCCTTGAGCGCGGTCATCAGTTCATCGGCGTGATAAGCGCGGCCGCCGACCCCGTTGGGGATGATCTCGAAGCCCTCGCCTTCCAGCGTAGTCAGGTGTTCGGGGAAGGCCTGACCGAACGACTTGGAACCCACCAGTACACGCCAGCGTTCGCTGCTCATGATTTTCGTTCTCCGTGCTGCTGCGCCAGGTCATGCGCCCCGCCCATCGGATGGGTCTGCGCCAGCGTTGCCAGGTTGAAGCCGCGCAGCGTCTTCGCCATCAGCGTCAGCGCATCGCCATAGGCTCCGTTTGCCAGCGTGGAACCGAAAGGCAGCAGCCCTTCGCCCTCGGCGCTGTCGAGAACCTCGATGACGATAACCAGCGTCGCCAGCGAGGCCAGTTCGCTCTCCGGCTTGGCAGTCCAGGCCATCACCGCCGCCCCGCGCTGGCGGGCGATCCGCGCGAAGCTGTTGATGTCCTCGCTCTTCCCCGCTTTGGAGAGCGCGATCAGCACATCGCCCGCGCCCATCATGGCCGACTCGCCGTGCAGCGCATCGCCGGGCGAGATGTAGAAGGCCGTCATGCCGCAGGTCGCCAGGACGTGCGCCAGGCGGTGCGCCATCGCCCCGGATGTACCTGCCCCGGTCACAATGATCTTGCCACGGCATTCCGCCACCATCGTCACCGCCTGGACGAAGCGGTCATCCAGCCGTTCGGCGATTTGCAGCAGCGCCTCGCCTTCAGCGCGAATCAAGGCGCGCGCCTGCGCCAGCATCGTTGCTTTATCCATGCTTGCTATCCTTGCCTGTATCCTCGATGAGCTGCCGGATGGCCCGCACTTCGGCGGTCATATCCGGCACTTTGTAGAGGCCCCCGCCAAAGGCGATGGCCGTCACGCCGGCTGCGACCAGTTCCGGCACATGCTCGCGCTTGACGCTGCCTGCTACCTGCAAATCCACCGCTGCGCCGGCCGCGTCGATCATCTGGCGCAGTTGGCGGACGCGCGGCAGCACCCGCGCGTCGTAAGTCGGACTGCCCGCGCTTTCGCCCGTCACGCGCGAAAGCAGCAGCACCGCATCGACCATCGGGATCAGCGGCTCCAACAGCAGGATCGGCGTGCCCATCGTCAGCACGAGGCCTGCCCGCATCCCGTGCTGCCGGATGACGCAGGTCGCCTCGTAAGGCATCGTCAGACTTTCCAGATGGACGAGCAGCAGGTTGGTCCCCGCCTCGGCCAGCGACTCGACGAAGCGCAGCGGCTCCGCCGCGCCCAGATGCACCTCGAACGGCAGCGGGGTCAGCGGGCGCAGCGCCGCGATGGTGCGCGGCGAAAAGCCCAGATCGGGCACAAAGTGCCCATCGAACACATCGTGGTGGATGAAATCCAGCCCCGCCCGTTCCAGGCGCGTGATCTCATCTCCCAGCCGCGCATGGTCGCCATTGAACAGCGCCGCGCCCAGCCGAACCGGCCGCTCGCTCATGATTTACCCCTCGACTTCGATGGCGACGGCCCGCACCGGAACCGCGTCCAGCTTGGCAATCGGCAGCGGCAGCGCGATCAGGAAAATGCGCTGCTTCTTCAGTTCAACCAGGTTGTTCAGGCATTCCAGCACGGGGATGCCCGCGTTGTTCAGCAGCCGGTGATTGGGATGGTGGCTCACACCGCGCACCTCGAAGCCGGAGCTATCTGTGCCCAGGCAGTTGATCTTGCGGTCTTCCACCAACCAGCGGCAGGCTTCTTCGGTCAGATACGGCCGGTCGTGCGACTTCGGCGTGCGGTACTGGGTGTGGCGGCCTGTCATGAGCAGCACGCGGTCGCCGACCTCGACATTCCCTGCCGCCTTGATGTCCTCCAGCGTGATCGCCTCGTTGACCTCCTTGTGGCGGAAGTCCAGCACGATGGCCGGCCCCATCAACTGCTCGATTGTCAGGCTGGCCGTGTCGCCGCCATCCGCCAGGAAATGCAGCGGCGCTTCGACATGCGTGCCCACATGCGACCAGAAGTACACCGTACTCATGATGTCGCCTTCGCGCTCCATGCGCTCGCCCTTGCGCGACACTTCGAGCGTATACTGCTCCTTGTTGGGCAGCATCACATGCGTCAGATCGACGACGCGCCCGGCTGGAATATTCACACGATACTCGGTCATGATGTTCCTTAGTCCTTTATCCTGTCTTGTCAGTGATCAGGCGCTTCCAGGCGTGTGCCCGGCGCGCCCGTTTGAACGCAGTAACTCTGTCCACCCGCTGCGTTGATCGCCGCGGCGATGTCGGCCGTCCGTTCGGCTTCGCCCAGCGCGATGATGATCCCGCCGCCGCCGGAGCCGGAAATCTTGGCCCCATACGCTCCCGCGCTCAGCGCCGCCTCGATCAGTTGATCGCTCTCCGGGATCGAGACGCCCATCTTGATCTGAAGCAGTTGGTGCAGGTTCATCAGGTTGCCCAGCGTCGCCAGATCATGCGATTCCAGCGCCTCAAGGAACAGCGGCTGCAAAAAGCCCATCGCCTTGAACACGTACAGGCGCGAGGGGTTCTCATCCAGCCACAGACGGATGTGGGTGTTGGTCTTATTGGTCGAGTGGGGTACGCAGGTATCCCCAATCACCAGCGGCAGGGGCTGCACGCTCAATGGGATGGCTCTGTCTTCGTTCGGGTAGCGCGTATACACCAGGAAACCGCCCATCACGCAGGTGCTGCTGTCCAGGCTGCTGCCATAGCCGCCGTGGGCAATCGCGTCCCCCTGCCACGCCAGGAAGATCAGATCGTCCTGGCTCAGGGTGTGCCCCAGCGCCGCATAAACCGCGCAGACCATCGCGCTGTTGGCCGCCGCTCCTGATCCCAGGCCGGAGCCAATCGGGATGCGCGACGACCATTCAATATCCAGTCCGAACGGCCCCAGGCGGCTCGCCACATGGCTGAGGACATAGCGCCCCGGCGCGTAAAAATCCCGCCGGATCAGCGCGACAATCGCGTCGATCTGCTTGGTCTCGCGCAGATGATCGACTTCGGCCTTGAATGCCAGCAGGTCGGCGTGCGTGCCCTCTTCGTGATGTTCGGCTGAATGGAAGCTGTAGCGCGTATCCGTCCGCGTCTCCACGCGGCAGAACGTTCGCAAATCCACAGCGGTGTTGACATTCGGCACACCGCGATGGACGCCATGCTCTCCGAATAAGATGACCTTGCCAGGCGATGATGCGACTGCGATGCTCATGATTGTGCCTGTTCGTTGCGGCGGATTACGACGACTCGCGCATCAGGACGCCTTTTTGTACCGAGTCAGGATGCTCGGCGAGATTCTTGAACACATCCGGCGCTTCCCACATGTTGAAGCGCGTCGCCACTTTCGGGTACTGGATTTTCCCGCTCGCCAGCAGTTCCAGCGATTCGGGGAAGCATCCCACCGACGCCCGTGACCCGACGATGGTCATCTCTTTGCGGGTAAAGTCCAGCCCAGGGAAGCTCACCATCGTCCCGCGTTTGACCAGCCCGACGATACAGATGCGCCCGCCCGCTGCCACCAGATCGACTGTCTGCTCCATCGCTTTCGGATTGCCCGTCGCTTCGATCACGACCGGAGCGCCCTCGCCGTGAGTCTGCGCCATGACGGTTTCCAGCAGCTTGTCATCGGCCAGCAGCGTCTCCGCGCCCAGCGCCCTCGCCGTTTCCAACCGCGACTCCAGCACATCCGTCGCTACGACGGTCGCGCCGCGGGCTTTGGCGACTTCGATCAGCGCCAGACCAATCGGCCCGCAGCCCAGGATCAACACGTACTCGGCGCCGACCTGCGCCCGGCGGCAGGCCTGCACGCCGATGGCGACCGGTTCGGCAAACGTCGCTTCAAACAGCGATAGATTCTCCGGCACAGGATGCACATGCGTGACCGGAGCAGTCACGAAATCCGCGTACCCGCCCGGCATATGCACGCCGATGATGCGGAGATTGGCGCAGCAGTTGGATTTCCCCTGGCGGCAGGGGTAGCACTTGCCGCAGCCCAGGAACGGCTCGACCGATACGCGCGTGCCGACCTGGATGCCCTGCACGCCTTCGCCGACCGCGGCCACCACCCCGGCGATTTCGTGCCCGGCCACCGACGGGTAAATCACATAGGGGTTCTTGCCCAGGTAGATATACATGTCCCCGGCGCAAATCCCCGCCGCCGCCACCGAGACCAGTACTTCTCCCGGCGCGGGGGTGGGGGTCGTCCAGTTGTCGATGTGCATTTCGTGGGGTTCGTTCATAATGACAGCGCGCATGGTATTTTCTCCACAAGAAGGTCTATTGTGTATCAAAAGGGTATGGTATGCGGCATACCACTTCTACTCACATCTTACTCATCTTCTGCTGAAGTGTCAATCAGATCACTCCGTTTTCTGTTGTTTCCGCGCCAGACCTTCCCGGAAGATTTGCTCGGACTGCCGCAAGTGTTCGGCCATCACCTGCCGGGCGGCGCTGGCGTTCTGATCACGTACCTGCTCGTAAATCTTGAAGTGATATTCGATGGCGTGTGCCGAAGACCACGGGGTTTCAAACCCCGTCAGCCGGACTTCCAGCATCACGTCGGACAGCGATTCGAGCATAATCACAAATAACTCGTTGTGCGTCGCGGCCGCCAGCGCCGTATGGAACGCCACGTCGATCCGGGCGAAGCTGTCCCGGTCGCGCTTCATCGCGTCCATATCCCGCACGATTTCCTGAAGCTTGTTCAGGTCTTCTGGCGTCCGCCGCTCGGCGGCCAGCCCCGCGATCTCGATTTCGAGCAGGCGGCGCACTTCGTTGATCTTGTCGTAGTTGACGTGCGGCCGTCCCTGGCGCAGCAGCAGCGAAAACGACTTGCTCACGTTCTCCGTCGTCATGCTCCGCAGCACCGTCCCGCTGCCGGACTGCACCTCGACCAGATTCTTCGCCGCCAGCGCCCGCATCGCTTCGCGGATGACCGTGCGGCTGACTCCGAACTGCTTGGCGAGTTCGCGCTCGCTCGGCAGGCGGTCCCCCGGTTGGAGGTGCTGGGCAACGATCAGGTCTTCAAGCTGCAAAGTCACCTGACTGGCAAGGGTAGGTTCACGCTGAACCGCGCGAAGTCCGAGGGTCGAAACATCGTTCGTCATGGGCTATCCAGAGTCGTGTCTATCCGTAAACCGTTCATCTCTACCGTGTGACTTGAGCCTACATCACGCCCATACCGCGAGTCAAATGGAATTGGTTGACAAGCGAATCGAAGGATGATAGCATCGTGAATAAAAGTGGTATGCCGCATACCAATTTACTGTATCCTGGTTTGGTCGGCATGAAAAGAGCCAACAAATGCTTTTACGCCAGACTTCTTTCCTCCTGAAAGGCCCGCACTCCCCATGCAGCCGTTGAACGCGACCGCCGCAGCGACTCTGGCAGCGCGGACGAACCTGCTGGAGATGCGCGGCATTCACAAACACTTTCCCGGCGTCCACGCCCTCAAAGGTGTCGATTTCGACCTGATGCCCGGCGAAGTTCACGCCCTTGTCGGCGAAAACGGCGCCGGCAAAAGCACCCTCATGCTCATCCTGGCGGGAGTCTACCAGCCGGACGCAGGCACGCTGACCTTCGACCAGCAGCCCAACCTCGTCATCCACAACGAGCGCCACGCGCAATCGCTTGGCATCGCCATCGTCTACCAGGAGCGCAGCCTGTTCGCCCAGATGAGCGTGGCCGAAAACATCTTCGCGGGACGGCAGCCCCTCAACCGCGTCGGTAACATCAATTACGGTATGCTCTACGGCGAGTCGCGGCGTCTGCTGGCCGGCCTCGACCTCGACATCGACCCTCGCAAACCGCTGATCGAACTATCCTTTGCCCAGCAGCAGATGGTCGAGGTCGCCAAAGCCCTCTCGTTGAATGCCAGGATGCTGATCCTCGACGAACCGACCGGCTCGCTCACCAACATCGAAACCGAGTCCCTCTTCCGCGTCATTCGCCGTCTTCAGACCCAGGGCGTCGGCATCATCTATATCTCGCATCGCCTGGAAGAAATCTTCCAGATCGCCGACCGCGTGAGCGTCCTCAAAGATGGCGAGATGCAGGGGACGAAACCCACCGCGCAGACCAACCCGCAGGAATTGGTGCGCCTGATGGTCGGGCGGGAGATGCTCTACGACGCCAAACCGCGCGCCGTGCCCGCCGATGCCCCCGCCGCGCTGCGCGTCGTCGGCCTGAGCGACTCGGCCAAACTCCCCGCTGGGCAGATTCGCCTTCAGGATATCGACCTCACCGTCCGCGCGGGCGAAATCCTGGCTGTGGCCGGGCTGGAAGGTTCCGGCCGCAACGAGTTGGCCCTGGCGATCTTTGGGGCGCGTCCCTTCGAGCGGGGTGAAATCTGGGTGGATGGCGTCCGCCGCCACATCACCCTACCCCAGCAGGCCATCGCCGCCGGCATCGGCTACCTGCCGCCCGACCGCAAAGAAGCCAGCCTCTTCCTGGAGATGAGCATCTCCAACAACATCGGCTCTGCTCGGCTCGGATCATTCGGCGAATGGTGGTGGAGCGAACGCAAGCGCGACACGACCGCCGAGATGTTCCGCCAGAAGCTGCACATCGCCGCCCCCAGCGTGGCCCGGCTGGTACAGACCCTGAGCGGCGGCAACCAGCAGAAAGTCGTCATTTCCAAATGGCTGCTCGTCAATCCCAGGGTGCTGATTGTCAACGAACCCACGCGCGGCATCGACGTGAGCGTCAAGGCCGAAGTCCACAAACTTCTGCGTGAACTCGCCGATGCGGGCACGGCCGTCATGGTCATCTCGTCCGAACTGCCGGAGGTTCTGGCCGTCGGCGACCGCATCGCCGTCATGCGTGCTGGACGCATCACCGGGGAACTGCCACGGGCGGAAGCGACCGAGGAAAAAATCATGACGCTGGCGTCCTTTGATATCCAAAACTGAGCTTTAGGACACATCAACATGGCTGCAACCACGACATCTTCGCCTTCGACCTCCCAACCCGCGCCCAGAAGTCCGCTGGCCGCCCTTCGCGCCATCGGCTTCCGCCGCGAGGTCGCGCTCGTCATCGCCATCGTCGTCGTACTCGTCATTGCCTCGATCTTCCGCCCGCAGACTTTCCCAACGCTCAACAACCTCCAGGCCGTCATGCGGAACCTCGCTTTCGACGGCATCATGGCAATCGGAATGCTGCTGCTGATGGTCGGCGGTGTCTTCGATCTCTCCGTCGGCGGCATGTTCTCGATGGCCGGCGTTATCGTCGGTTCGCTGATGAACGTCAACGGCGTTCCCACGCCGATTGCGATGGCGGTTGGATTGTCCTGCGCGGCCCTCGGCGGCTTCGCCAACGGTCTGATCGTCGCCAAGCTCAAGGTCAACGCCCTCATCACCACGCTGGGAACGATGGGCATCTTCCGAGGTATTGCCATCTTCATCGGCGGCCCCGGCATCAATTTCCTACCCGATGATTTCAACGCCATCGGCCAATCCACCTTCCTCGGCTTCCAGTTCGGTGTCTGGTTGCTGCTCTTTCTCGTCCTCCTCTTCGGTTACCTGATGACGCGCACGCGCTTCTTCCGCCAGTATTACTACGTCGGCGGCAACCAGAAAGCGGCGCTCCTCTCCGGCATGAATGTCGAACGCCTGCAAATCATCGGCTTCATGATTAGCGCATTTCTGGCGGGGCTGGCCGGCATCGTCTTCGCCTCCCGTGTCGAAAGCGCCATCTCCATCGCCGGCGACGGCGCCGAACTGCGTGTCGTCACCGCCGTCGTCCTGGGTGGAGCCAGCCTGACCGGAGGCAAGGGCAACGTCTTCGGCGTTCTGCTCGCCATTCTCTTCATCGCCCTCATCCGCAACGTCATCATCGTCTTTGGAATTCCCTCCACGCTCGACCAGATCACCATTGGCCTGGTGCTGATCGGCGCGTTGGCATTGGATACGGTGGTCAACCGCCGTAGAGGAACAGCCTGATATTTACCGCCGCGCCTTGCTTCACCCACTTCCAGCCTCCCTTCTGTAATGAGCGAGGCAGGGCGCGATCTCTGGACAGCTTTCTATATAGACGACTGGACAGGAGGTGCTGCGGATCAAAAATCATGACCGATACGCGCAGACTCACTTACAGGAACCTAGTGTTTTCAAACAGGAGATTTCCAAACGATGAGTGCCAAGATTTCGCGTCGTGATATGCTGAAGATGAGTGCCGCTGGCGCGGTCGCGGCCAGCGCCCTGTCGTTCCCGGCGTTCATTCGCAAAAGCCGCGCTCAGGACAAGCAGGAATACGTCTGGCTGTCAGCCTTCACCAACCTGCCGCTGTTCGTCGCCAACGACCACCCTGCGTTGTTCCAGATCGGTGAAGAACTCGGCGTCACCGTCACCATCGCCGGCCCCAACACCGTCGATATCCCCGGTCTGGTGGCCGCTGTCGAACAGACGACTGCTCGCCGTCCCTCCGGCATGATGGTCGTCGGTTGGGACCCCTCGGCTCTGATCCCGGCCATCGACGCCGCCATCGAGGCCGGCATCCCCGTCGTCACGGTCGATGCCGATGTGCCTGCCAGCAAGCGCCTCTCTTTCATCGGAACCGACTGGTTCAGCCTGGGCGTGGCCCAGGGCAGAGCGATGCTGGGTGCGCTGAATGGACGTACCGGCATCATCGCTACCCAGGGCTACCCCGAACAGGAGATCAACCAGCAGGCCCTTCGCGGTTTTCGCTCCGTCCTTGAACCCGCTGGCAACACCATCCTGGATGAAGTCCGTGACGGTGGCAACATCGCCGAAACCACCCAGACCGCCGCGAACATCATCACCGCCAACCCTGACCTCGTCGGCATGGCCGGCTTCAACAGCGAATCCGGCCCCGGCATTGGCGCGGCCATCAAGGAAGCCGGCAAAGCTGGGCAGATCGTCGCCACCTGCGTCGATGCCGAGCTTCAACATCTGACCCTGGTGAAGGAAGGCGTCCTGACGGCCTGCGTCGGCCAGAAGCGCCAGCTCTTCACCTATCAGGGCGTCAAAGCCTTGTATGACGTGGTCAACAACAAGCTGGCCTTCACCGGCAGCGTCGAGACCGATGCCCAGGTCGGCATTGTCCCGATCCCGATCAACTACAATACGGGCACGTACACCGTGACCGCCGACACTGTGGACATCTACATCGCGGCCAAGGGCGGCTAACCGCATACCCTTCAGATGATAGGGGTTTGGTGTCCCCAAACCCCTATCCCAAGAGGCATCTTATGGAAAAACTGCGCTTCGCCTTATTCGGAACCGGATTTTGGTCTCGCTTTCAACTGTATGGTTGGTTGGAAACGGGCGGCGTGGAATGTGTCGCCGTCTACAACCGCACCCGCTCCAAAGCCGAAGCTTTCGCGCAGGAGTTTGGCATCACCGCCGTCTATGACGATCCCGCCGCGCTGCTGGAAAAAGAGCGCCTGGACTTCGTGGACATCTGCACTGCCGTGGAAACCCACGCCGCGCTCACCGCGATGGCGGCCCAACGCGGCCTGCCCATCGTCTGTCAGAAGCCGCTGGCGACCTCGCTGGCCGAAGCCAAGCAGATGGTGGCCGCCTGCCACGCCGCTGGTGTTCCGCTGTTCGTCAATGAAAACTGGCGCTGGCAGCACCCGATCCGCCAGTTCAAACACATCCTGGAGGCCGGACGCATCGGCAAACCCTTCCGCGCCCGCATCGACATGATCAGCGGCTTCCCGGTCTTCAAGAATCAACCCTTCCTGGCCGATCTCGAACAGTTCATCCTCACCGACCTCGGTAGCCACACCCTCGATCTCGCCCGCTGCCTGTTCGGTGAAGCCCACACGCTCTACTGCCAGACTCACCGCGTCCACCCCAACATCAAAGGGGAAGATGTCGCCACCATCCTCATGCACATGGGCGAGGATGTCAGCGTCCTGGTCGAGATGGCTTACGCGGAAAATTACCTGGAGCGCGAGGCTTTCCCGCAGACCTTCATCTTCGTCGAGGGATCGCAAGGCTCTCTCAAACTCGGCGTCGATTTCTGGATTCGGGAAACGACCGCTGATGGTACGCACGCGAGGCGCTATCCCCCGCCGCGCTACCATTGGGCCGACCCCGCCTACGATGTCGTCCATTCCAGCATTGTGCCCTGTCAGGCGGACATCCTGTCGGGGCTGCGCGGCGGTCATACCGAAACAAACGGGGACGACAACCTCAAGACCGTGCAGTTGGTCTTCGCCAGTTACCAATCGGCCGCTCAGCGCCAGGTCATCACCGATCTGACCGGCTTCTGAACTTTGCTGTTCCCCTGTGCCAGTGCGACAGCCTTCCTGAAGAGGACAACGTGGAGTCGGGTGAGGCGGGCGCAGCTATGCGCGTCCGCCTGTTCGATCCGATACGTCGAGGCGTTAGCCTTCGCCGTCGCCGGGTTCAGGCGCGGCCTCGGTTTTGGGCCAGCGGCCGTAGAGCCGGGTCATGTAGGCGAGGCGTTCGCGGGCGGGATGATCCAGCCATTCGGCGGTGAAGCGCCAACCCCAGTTGCCGGATTCGCGGCCGGGGGTGTTCATGCGGGTATCAGCACCGAAGCCGAGAATATCCTGCATGGGGACGACGAAGGTATGGGCGACAGAGGCCATGCCCAGACGGGTAAGTTCCCAGTGGATTTCGTTGACTGGGTGGCCGATGTACTGCGGGACGAAGCTGCGGACATCGGGCGTGGCTTCTTTTTCGGTCATCCACCAGCCGAGGGTGGTATTGTTGTCGTGCGTGCCGGTATAGACGACGCAGTTGGGGGTGAAGTTGTGCGGCAGGAAGGAATTTTCCGCCGCCGCGCCACCGAAGGCGAACTGAAGAATCTTCATGCCGGGCAGCCCTAGCCCATCACGGAGTTCGACGACACCGGGGGTGATGAGGCCGAGGTCTTCGGCGATGATGGGAAGCTGGCCGAACTTTTCGACGACAACGTTGAAGAAGTCGAACTTCGGGCCGGGAACCCAACAGCCTTTGACGGCGGTGGCTTCGCTGGCGGGGACTTCCCAATAGGCCTCGAAGCCGCGGAAGTGATCGACGCGGACGATATCGACCATCTGGAGGGTGGCGCGGATACGGCTGAGCCACCAGGCATAGCCGTTCTCGGCCATTTTGTCCCAGCGGTAGAGCGGATTTCCCCAACGCTGCCCGGTCGGGCTGAAGTAATCCGGCGGGACGCCGGCGATGAAGGTGGGATTGCCGGCGGCATCCAGGAAGTATTCATCGCGGTTGCCCCAGACATCGGCGCTGTCGTGGGCGACGAAGATGGGAATATCACCGACGAGGCGAATGCCCTTCTCGTGGGCGTATTCGCGGAGGGCGTTCCATTGGCGGAAAAACTGCCACTGGCGGAACTTCTGCTCCTCGACGCCACGGGAATGTTTCTGTCGGGCGGCCGCAATGGCGTCCGGTTCATGGAGCGCCTCGCCTTTCGGCCATTCGACCCAGGGTTTGCCGCCGTAGTGCTGCTTGAGCGAGGCGAACAGGGCGAAATCTTCCAGCCAGTAGGCGTGTTCGGCACACCAGGCGGTAAAGGTCGATTTATGATCGGCAGAGGCGGCGGCGGTGAAACGGTCGTAGGCTTTGGCGAGAATCTGGCTGTGGTAAGTGATGACGCGGCCAAACTCGGCCAGATAGGGCGAGAACGGCGGAACGTTCTTCACGTCGTCAGCCACCAGCCAGCCATCTTGGATGAGCTGATCGAAGCTGATGAGGAGGGTGTTGCCCGCGAAGGTCGAAAGGGACTGATAGGGCGAGTCGCCGTAGCTGGTCGGGCCGAGCGGAAGCACCTGCCAGATGGTCTGCCCGGCGGATTCCAGCCAATCGACGAAGCGGTAGGCATTTGGCCCCAGGTCGCCGATGCCATAGCGACCGGGCAGCGAAGTCGGGTGCAGCAGCACGCCGCTGGAACGGGGAAAAATGCTGTCTTGAGCCGTCATGAAGGGTTTATCCAATACGTCCTATGCTGAATCGATCACATCATTCTATTGTAGCAAAGAAGTTTGCCGATGAACCGCCGCGACTTGGGGGATTCGCCCAAAGCGCCGAGTGCCGAGGGCAATCGGTTGTTTCCAGGCGCAAAGTAGTCAATAATCTGGACTCGGCTGCAAACACTTAACGTTGTTGATGGACTATGGAGGAAAGAATGATGCGGAAGGTGCTGATTGGGATGCTGGTAGTCATGCTGCTCGTGCCGATGGCTACGGTAGTACACGCGCAGCAGCGGGACTGCTCCGGGCTGGCGCTTTCGGCGCAGATGACGGCGGCGGTGTTCAATTTCCAGACGGCGCTGCTGGGCGGCGGCGATCTGGGGTCGGCCTTCGACCGTCTGGCGGAAGAGATCGCGGCGGCGCGGGCAGAGTGCGTGACCGAGCCGGAAGTGTCGCAGACGGTCATCAGCATCAGCGGGGATGCGGGGGCAGGCACAATCAACCTGCCGCTGCTGGAGAACGGCATCTACACTGTCACCGCCGAGACCGACCGGCTGATGGCGGCCAGCCTGGGCACGAGTTCGATTCCGGGCTGTGTGCTGTCCACCGATGAGATGCTGTTCGGGACGGGCATGGTGGCGGGGATCAGCTACACGCTGACGGCCAACAACTGCACGCTGGAACTGAGCTACAATGCGTTCGCCGATTGGACGCTGACGCTGACGAAGCAGGGGTAATACAAAGAGAATTCCACCACAGAGTACACAGAGAAATAAAGAGGGGTGGATCGGGCACAGACGACGTGTCCCCTACCCTATTTGCGGATTGGAACGCGATTCAGGGAAGCGATCATGACGAGTGAAGCGGGGCTGCTGGCAGTCGATATTGGCAACACCAACATCCATTTCGGTTTGTGGCGGGGTGAGTCCTGGGGACTCTCGTGGCGGGCGCGGACGATCAGCAACAAGATGGCCGACGAGTACGCCGTGCTGCTGCGGAATTTCCTGAGCAGCGCAGACTTGAACTTCAAGTCGGTCACGGGCGTGGTGATCGGCAGCGTCGTCCCCCCGCTGACAGCGACTTTCGCCGACATGGTGGAGCGTTACCTGGGGCTGGAACCGGTCATCGTCAACCACAAGACCAATACGGGCGTGCGGCTGGATATCGAGCAACCGGAACAGGTCGGGCCGGATCGCATCGTCAACGCGGCGGCGGTCATAAAGCTGTACGGCGGGCCGGCCATCGTCATCGACTTTGGCACGGCGACGACCTTCGATGTGGTGTCGCGGGATGGGGCGTACTGCGGCGGGGCAATCTCGCCGGGGATCGTGGTGGCGCACGATGCCATCGTCAACAGGACGGCGCGGCTGCATCAGATCGATCTGGTTCCGCCGCCGAATCCGATTGGGCGGAATACGATTCATGCGATGCAGTCGGGCATCTTCTGGGGGTATGTAGCGCTGGTCGAAGGGATCGTGGCGCGGCTGAAGGCGGCCATGCAGGATGAGCCGGTCAAGGTGATCGCCACCGGCGGGCTGGCTCCCCTGTTCAACCAGCATACGAGCGTGATCGATGCCATCGCGCCGGAACTGACGCTGGACGGGCTGCGGATCATCTACGAGATGAATGCCGAACAGCCGTAATGAAATGGCATCACAGCCAACGACGAAAATCCAATGCAATTTGAATCGCCAAGACGCAAAGGACGCCAAGATCATGCGGAGGGGGTGAGGACTGAGAGCGCGGCCAATTCTGACCGGGGATTCCATGTTACAACTTATGTAAACAGCACCGTCATTGTGGCGAACCGATCTCGGGGCTTGTTAGAGAGAGGATTTGTCGTATGTATACGAGGTGGCTGAGACGTTTTGTCTTCCTCTTCGTCTTTCTGATTCTGGCGGGCGCTGCCGCTGCCAGACCCTCTAGCTGGGAATGGCCCCTTTCAACACCTGAAGAACAAGGCATCGACTCATCGGGGCTGGCAAAAATGATCGATGTGGCGCGGCAGATGGGAACGAACCTTCACAGCGTTGTGATCGTGCGTAACGGCCATCTGATCCTGGATGCGAGCTTCTTCCCGAACAACAGCAGCACGCCGCACGAACTGGCATCCGTCACCAAGACCATTGTCGGAACCCTGGTCGGCATTGCGATTGACCGCGGTGACATCGAGGGAGTGGACCAACCGGTTCTGGACTTCTTCCCGGAGGTGAGCGCACCGTCGCCGGAGCAGCGGGCCATGACGATCAAGCATCTGCTCACCATGACCAGCGGCCTCCAATGCGGTGATTACGCAGGCTGGATAGCCAGTCCTGACTCGGTGGCCTATATCTGGGCGCAGCCGATGTCATCCCAGCCACCGGCTCCATTCCACTACTGCGGGCAGGACTCCCATCTGCTGTCCGCGATTGTGAGCCGCGCCACTGGGATGCCCACCCAGGAATTCGCCCGCGCGTACCTCTTCGAGCCGCTGGGCATCAGCGAATGGACGTGGGCAACCGACCCGCAGGGCATTCCTATCGGGGAATCGAGACTGGCGCTGAGTCCGCTGGATGTGGCGAAGATCGGCCAGTTGTATCTGCAAGAAGGACAGTGGAACGGACAGCAGATCGTCTCGGCCAACTGGGTTGAGGCTGCGACTCGCATTCAGGTAGTCGCAAGCCAGGGTGGGACTGGTCAGGACTTCGGCTACCATGCCTGGTGGATGAGGCCGGACAAGGATGTCTACATGGCTATTGGCTCAGGGGGCCAGTTCATTATCGTCACCCCGTCCGAGAAATTGGTGACCGTGTTCACGGCCGGGCTAGACGAAAGCGATGGATCCGCGCCAAACGGCCTGTACAATTCAGCGGTGCTGCCCGCCGTCCTATCGGACGATCCGCTGCCGCCTAATCCTGAAGGCGCGGCGGCGCTCCAGGCGCAGCTCGACGCCATCACCTACCCTGCCCCAGGCGAAATCCCGCCCCTGCCCAAATTGGCGGTTGCTATCAGCGGACATCTCTTCAACCTGGAAGCGAATGCCCAGGGCTGGGAGACTTTCACGCTGGAGTTCGGCGAGGGGGTAGACACCGCGCTGCTGTACCTGACCGGCAACGGCGAGGAAGTGCTGGCCTTCATTGGGATGGATGGCGTTTACCGGCTCAACACGATTCCGGGCGGCACGGTCGCGCTGCGTGGGCGGTGGCGAGGTGAGGATCGCCTGTGGATCGATGCACAGGTTATCGGCGCAGCCTCCACCTATGAAATACGCTTGCAGTTCAAGGATCAAGGTGTATCGATCTCCATTGTCGATCCGGTGTTCGGCGTAGGAAACGAGTCCATCACCGGGACGATGGAGTGACGCGAGGGCGGAACAGACCGCCGCGGGTCAGTCTGACTCGCGGCGGGACCAGGCGGCTTCGAACCACTGGTCGATGAGGTAATCAGGGTAGCCGATGCGGCGCAGGTAGTCGATGCACTCGGCGCGGGAGGCTCCGTTACGCGCCCAGAAGGGCACACGCTTGACCATCGTTTCGACGCGCTCGCGGGGGGTGATGATCCAGGTATCTTTGGGCACATTGCCGAAGGTGATGGCCTCGATGTTGTCCATCTGGGCGGCGCTTTTGCGGTAGGGCGCGATGATGACGACATCGCGCGCGCCGTACTGCTCGGATATTTCCGACATGAGGATGCGGCGCACATAGCGGGTGGTCATGCCCAGGTCGATCAGGTCTTCGATGATGCCGACGATGTGTCCGGTCACATTAATGGAGAGCGGCTGCACGACTTCGGGATGTTCGAGGGGCTGGCCGGGGCCGTAGTAGCAGCGCACGCCGAAGGTTCCGAACTCGACCTGGGGCATCCCCGGCGGGGCGCAGTGGGTCAGATAATCCTGGAGCAGGACGCCGGGCAGTAGCGCGCCCATCGTAATCATGACCATCTTGGTGATCTGGCGGCCGGTGGCGCGGTTGGCGACCTGATAGTCGAAGACCTTCTGGGCCAGCCACGAGACCATCTGATGTTCGGCGTCATCGGTGACGAACAGAAACTTGAGCGGATCACCGGGCACATCGACGCCGGTGGGATTCCGCCAGAAGTCCAGATCACGCTGCTCTATCGCCATAGACTGCCCTGCTCTCTCCACGAGTCCTGAAACGCCCCGACGAGCGGGCGTTCGATAGTAAGCCACGGGATGATTCTATCCC
>JAEUQZ010000420.1 GCA_016788965.1 Anaerolineae bacterium
GGAAGATTTCATCGGCCGATTTCAGCGCGAAGGCGATGCTCTCGTCATATTCTTTGGGCTGGTCGAAGACCAGTTCCAGCAGCCGCATCTTGACCCCTTCGGTGAACACATTAGCGCCCTGCCCATTCGCCAGCACGACGATCCCCAGGCCGGAATCCGGCAGGAAGCTGACGCCGGAAGTGAAGCCCAGGGTGTTGCCATCGTGCGAGATCACCGCTTGGCCCTTGTACGTGCCGATGATCCAGCCCAGCCCGTAGCTCAGGTCGGCATTGATGGCGATCTGCGGCGTCCAGGTCTCGGCGAGGTTGGCCTCGGAGACGACGCGCGTCCCATCGGGCGAGACGCCCTTGTTCAGTTCGGTGATGACGTAGCGGGCCATATCATTGGCAGTAGACCAGTGCGCCCCCGCCGGGGCGATGGGCAGCAGCCCGGATTCCAGATCGAGCGCAATCGGCTCGTAGACGCCCTCGATGAAGGCGCCGTGCGGGCTGGCGTGGTCGCCATCTTCGACGACCGCATCGAAGGAGAGGGTGGTGCGGGTCATGCCGATGGGTTCCAGGACACGCTCAGAGAGGGCGCGGACGTAAGCCTCGAACAACTGGCCGTATTCCCCGCCCGCCGCGGCCGCCGCCGCATAACCCCCGGTGGCGACCATCTGATTGCTGTACTGGAAGGCTTCGCCGAAGTCGGTAAAGAAGCGGAAGGTTCGCAGCGACTCGACGATCCCTTCGGCGGTGAGTTCGCTGGCGTTGAAGATCAGTTCGAGGTCGCGGCGCGGGACGCCCGTGCAGGCGCACACCAGATTGCGGATGGTGATGGTCTGCGTCAGGGCAGGGTCATCCACGGCGAAGCTGGGCAGCACGTCGATGACCGCTTCGTCCCACTGGAGCCGGCCGTCATCGACCAGCGTCGCCATCAGCATCGTCGTCAGCGATTTGCCGACCGAGCCGATCATCATGTGGGTATCCGGTGTGATCGGGTCGCTGCCGCCGAGGGTCTTGACGCCGTAGCCCTGAGCGAAGACGATCTCGCCGTCCTGGACGATGGCGACCGCCGCGCCGGGCACATCCGTCTGCTCCATCAGCGTGGTGACATAGGCCGAGAGTTCATCGGTGATGCTGGCATCGACCGTCCTGGGCTGTGCATCGCTCAGGTCGGTGGTCTCCTGGGCGGTGATCGTCAGCCCGGTGATGATGATCTGAAGCTGGGCGTTGCGCTCTTGTGCAGCCACCAGATCGACATCGAACAGCGCCACGTAGACGTTTCCGGCCACCAACTGGCCGACCCCCTGAAAGACGCGGGTCTGGTCATCGCTGAGCGCCGTATCGACCACGGTCAGTTCAACGCCGGGAGCCGGGGGCGGCTCGACGCTCTGAACCGGCGTGAAGGTGAAATCCGGCGCGACGGTTTCCCACGCCTGGACAATCGCGGCGCGGACATCCTCGCCGGGGATGACCAGCACATAGACGATCAGCTTGCCGTCCGCGTCGGACAGGGTGACGTAGCCGTCGTTTTCCTGCACCGTCCAGTTGGTCGGCACGGGCACGCTGAAGCGGCCAGCCGGGTCTTGATAGGTGTCCTCGGCCTCCTGAGCCAGCGCCGGGATGATCCCCACCGAGGCCAGCACCAGCGCCGCCATCAGCAGGCGGTACAGCGTTCTTGAAAGCGGAAACATACTAATCCTTTCCAACGCGCACTGCGCGTCCTTACTTATCCTTCTTCCGGCAGGCGCGGCGGGGCGATCCAGGCCAGCACCGCGCTCGGCAGCGTCAGGGAAAAGAGGAACGCTCCAGCGATCAGGATCGTCTGGACAGCCTCGCCCTGCGGCAGCCACAGGCCGGCGTCGCTGGCGATCTGCCAGTAGACCAGCGCCAGCAGCGCCACACTCGACAACGTAATATACGCACTGCGATAGGCGCGGTTCCGCAGCACGATCTCGCGCTCATCCAGTTTGCGGTCTTCCTCATGGGCGATGCGCCACAGATCGCCGCGCATCAGGCGGTAGGCGAACATGGCCGTGGCGACGGCCAGGATCGCAAAGGCGGGCAGCATGATGGGGTAGGTTTCGCCGAGGGCGCGGGTCAGCGCTGCCCCGGCAAAACTGGCGTAGCTCGCCACGACCAACGCCCGGTCATTGTTCAATACGCGCAGCTTCACAGCCATGTCCATCTCTGATCCTCACGCTCATTCCGATAAGGTACTGCGTAGGGGCTTGAAGGGTTCCAAAGAGAAGATCGCCTCGACCGGAACATTGAAATACTGGCTCATCTTCAACGCCAGTTCGAGGCTGGGATGGTAATCGCCGCGTTCGATATAGCCGATGGTCTGGAAGTTGACGCCGAGCGCGTCGGCCAGTTCCTTCCGGGATACCCCACAGTCGGCCCGCAGCACCGCCACCCGGTTATAAATGGTCACTTTCTCCATGTGGATCACCCTACTTTGACAACGATATGTTGTATATGTACAACACTTCGACAGCAGTGTAAAACAACATCGCCGCGTCTGTCAAGACCCTCCTACCGGAACACCCGCCCGGCTTTCCCCATCCGTCCTCCCGTGCTACCATTCCTCTATAGCATCCTGCCCGCGGAGACACCCATGCCCGCCGACTCGCTTACCATCCACTACGATGTCTTCATCAGCTACGCCCGCAAGGATGGAGCCGACCACGCCGCCCGCTTGCAGCATGATCTGGAAGCTGTCGGTCTGCGCGTCTGGCGCGACGTGCGCGGCATCGACCCGACCCAGGACTTCACCGCCGAGATCGAGAAGGCCATCAAAGCTTCGCGTCGCGTGGTAGTTTGCATCACGCCGGATGTCGAGCGGGATGACAGCTTCGTCCGCCGCGAGATCGTCTATGCGGGTCTGATGAATAAGCTGATCCTCGTGGCCCGTTTCGCCGACCGCATTCCCCCTATCGCCGTGGTGAGTCACACCTGGATCGACTTCTTCAAGGGCTGGAAGGATGCCTTCACCCGCCTGCTGAGCTGGCTGAGCGGCGGGGCCGTCGCCACCGCCCGCACCGAACCCGCCCCAACCCTACTCGTCGATCCCTACAAGCCCTACCTCGAAACGCTCTACGAGGAGATCGTCGAGTCGCTCCGCGTCTCGGTCTTCTCCGAGGACACCATCACCCTCCGCGCCGTCGAATCGGTCGGCGATGTGCAGCGCAAGACCCGCCGGATCAACCCGAAGTTCATCACCCACACCCTGCGCGAAACGCCCGAATCCGATCCCATCCCGGCGCACTTCGACTCGCTGCATGATGCCTACGCGCACGCCCGCTGCGATGGCCGCGTCCTGCTTCTCGGCGAACCCGGTGCAGGCAAGACCACCACCTTACTCGCCTTCGCCCGTGATGCCGCCGCCGCCCGCCTGAGTGATCCTGCCCAGCCCCTCCCGGTCTTCGCCCGCATCGCCGGATGGAACTCGCTCGACCAGATGCCGCTGACCGACTGGCTGGCCGCCCTCAACGACGGCCTGACCGCTCCGGCGCTCCAATCCCAGATCGAGACGGGCAGCGCACTCCTGCTCCTCGACGGCCTCGACGAACTCGGCTCCCGCCGCCCGCTTGATCCTGAACATCCCGAAAAGGGCGACTACGACCCCCGCGAACGCTTCCTGAAGGCATTGCCCGCTACAGGCCGAGTCATCCTCAGCAGCCGCGTCGAGGAGTACCGCCAGATCGGAGCACAGGCCGCTCTCGGTTGCGCCGTCCGCCTCGAACCCCTCGACGACGCCCAGATGCAGGCGTATCTGGCCGATGTGCCCGACCTCTGGCAGGTCATCGCCGCTGACGCCAGCCTCAAAGAGGCCCTCCGCACCCCGCTGCTGCTGGCGCTCGTCCGCGTCGGTTATGAGGATGCGCCTGAAGCGGTTCGCGCCTTGCGTGACCTCAATGAGGGTGATCTCAACGACCGCATCTGGGATGCCTTCATCGACCAGCGTTGGGCACATGAGCAAGCCCGCCAGCCCGACATCCCGCTGCCCTACACCGCCGCCGAGTTGAAGCAGCGCCTCGGCATGGCCGTAGTGCGGGCGATGGCTGAGTGGGTGCGAGATGACTTTACTCGTATTTTGGCAGGTGACATTGGCGGACAGGGTGCCAGTTCAGTCATCGCCCTGGCCCAACGCCTCGACCTGCTGCGACCGGCCGGAGATGAGCCGGTTGGCAAACGGAATAAAG
>JAEUQZ010000421.1:0-3934 GCA_016788965.1 Anaerolineae bacterium
GGAAGCTCTCAGTGGGTCATCGAGCATTTGACTCGTCATCTGCACACGGAATTGGACTGGCTGGATGAACTCATCCAGCGCCTGACCGCACAAATGGAGGAATAACTCGACATGCGTAACTTGCCTCATTGGACTCGCTGGCTGATCGGCCTGACCCTCGCGCTGGGACTCTTGTTCAGCGCCGGCGTCGTCCTGGCTCAGGACGCAACCGCCGCGTCAAGCAGTTCAACCCTGATTACCATCCTGCGCCACACGCATTCACTCGTGCGCTGGCTCGTCGTCCTGACCACCATCGTCGCCATCGTCAAACTGGCGATGGGCTACTTCAATGGCGGCGCTTATGATGCCCTCACCCGCCGCATCATGGTCATCTTCAGCGGTGTCGTCACCCTTCAGTGGGTCATCGGCCTCATCTTCCTGATCGCTTATGGCAGTGTCGTCGGCTTCGGGTTGCGTCACTTCTGGGAACACCTCCTCGTCATGACTCTGGCCCTCGGCCTCTCCCACATGCACAACAGCAAGCGTTGGCGCGGCCTGGCTGACCGCCTCCGCTACCGCAACAGCCTGCTGCTCGTCCTGGGCGTGCTGCTCCTGGTCATCGTCGGCGTCGCCCTCCTGCCCCAGGGCTGGCGCATCGCCCCCGCTTAATTCAACCGGAGAGAACCTTCAATCATGACTGCTGCTGTCCAATCTGAGGAACGCCTGGATTTCAAGCGCATCCTGCCCATCTTCATCATCATCCTGACCGACCTGCTCGGCCTGACCATCATCATCCCTCTCCTGCCGCTCTATGCCGCCTCCTTCGGCGCCGATCCCATCACCATCGGCCTGCTCGGAGCCGCCTTCCCGGCCATGCAGATCATCGGTGCGCCCCTGCTCGGCGGTTTATCCGACCGCTTTGGCCGCAAGCCCATCCTGATCTTCAGCCAGGTCGGAACCTTCCTGGGCTTCCTCCTGTTAGGCGTCGCCAACACCCTCCCGTTGATCTTCTTGGCGCGTCTTATCGATGGTCTTTCTGGCGCGAACGTCGCCGTCGCCCAGGCCGCCCTCACCGACAGCACCACCGAGAAAACCCGCGCCCAGGGCTTGGGTCTCTTGGGTGCCGCTTTTGGCCTCGGCTTCATCATCGGCCCGGTCATCGCCTTTGCCGCCCTCGGCCTCACCGGAAATGACTACCATGCGCCCGCGCTCGTCGCCGCTGGCTTCTCCCTGCTGTCGATCATCCTCACGTCCGTCATGTTCAAAGAAACCCTGCCCCCGGAGAAACGCGGCGCGCATCGCGGCGAGAAGCGTACCGCCCTCGTCGGCAATATCATTCATGCCCTGCGCCAGCCCGTCATCGGGATGCTGCTGATCCTGATGTTCCTTCAGCAGTTGATCTTCGGCGGTTTCGAGTATCTGATCTCCCTCTTCACCCTCAACCGCCTCGGCGTCAACGGCTCCGGCAATGCCCTCATCTTCGTCTTCGTCGGCATCATCATCGTCCTGATCCAGGGCAAATACATCGGCCCCTGGAGCCGCAAATACGGCGAACACAAGCTGATCTACGCCGCCCTGATCCTGCTGGCTGTCGGCCTGACTCTCACTGCGCTCACCCCCGCGCAGACCGTCCCCTGGTATTCCCGTGCCGAGATGATCCGCGAATTGAATCAGAATACCGTCTCCGGGACCGGGGAGGGCGTCTCAGCCAGCACGGTGTCCGTCCCCATCCCCGAAGATGGCAACAGCGGTTGGTTGGGTTTGGTCTGGATTCTCGTGGCGATGATCCCGGCAGCCATCGGCGGCGGCCTGCTGTCCCCCAGCATCAACAGCCTGCTCACCAAACGCGCCGGCAGCGAGGTCGGCAGCACGCTGGGCGTCAGCTCCGCCCTGGTCAGCACCGCCAACGCCATCACTCCCATACTCGGCGGCGGCATCTTCAGCTTCCTCGGTTCGACCGCCCCCTTCCTGATCGGCGGGATCACCCTCGGTGCGCTCTACTTCGTCGCCCGCCAGACCGTCAGACCCGGCCCCGGCGACCTCGGCGCGGCCGTGCCTGCCCAGCCATAGGCCCATCGTCTTGTCGGCCAGGGGTGTTACAATGCATCCCTGGCCGGATCAAAATCGAACCGAATTCACCGCATCGGAGTAATGATTCTATTGCTGTAGAGTCATTATCAACGTAGTGCGCGATGCAGCGCTGTCATGACCAGCGGGAGCATATTGACGATGAATCCCACGGCCCCCGAACCCAGCGATGTCGAGCTGATCGAGCGAGTCCGCGCCCGCGATCTCGACGCGCTGGGGATGCTCTTCGACCGCTATTATTCCCACGTCTTCCGTTCAGCCGTCGTCATCACCCAGGATGCCGCCGCCGCCGAAGACATCGCCCAGGAATGTTTCCTCAAGATCAACCGCTACGCCGACCGCATCGATACCAGCCTGCCCCTCCTCCCCTGGCTCTACCGCGTCACCGTCAACCTCAGTTACACCTGGATCACCCGCCAGCGCAAACGCCGCATCTCCCTCGATGCCGTCATCGATAACCTCATCAGTCCGGCCTGGCTTGCCCCTGAACATATTGCCGAGTACAGTGAAATTCAGCAGGTCGTCCGCGATGCCATCCAGCAGCTTCATTTCAACCAGCGCGTCGTCATCGCCCTGCATTATTTGAGCGGCCTCAGCCTGGAGGAAATCGCCGATATCCTGGATTGTCCCGTCGGCACGGTCAAGAGCCGCCTGCATTACGCCCGCGAAAATCTTCGTCGTCATCTCGAACGCATCAATTGGACGGGTGAGGTAGTACATGGCTACGCACGATAACAGCTTCGACGACATCATCTGTTCGGCATTGCAGTGCAGCAGCACCCTCACGCCGCATCAGAAGTACGCTGCCCGCCAGCGCCTGCTTCTGGCAGCCCAGTCGGTCTGCATCGAGCCGCGTCCCGCGCCGTCTGCCTGGAGCCTGCGCTTCGCCCATGCCCGCCGATCCATCACCAGGCTCATCGCGCAGCTTTTCTCCAACGAAGTCCACTATGTGCGAGCCTACAACTACCGCTACGGATTGCAGTACACCGCCTATATCTCGGAGTTCTCCATCACCGACCGCTTGATGGATTCCATGCGCTTGCGAATGGCCTATCCTCGTTAATAGCCCGAAAGTACCGGAGTCCCTTTTCCGCCGCGTAACGCCGACCTTTTACGTTTCCTGCCGCGATTTGCAGTATAATCATCGCAGAAAGCACTTCGGAAAGGAGACGAGGCGTTGTTCGCCGCAGACCGGTGCCGGACTGTGGCGTTACGCCGACGGGTTATGTCGCAATTGCCGCGTGTTATCACGGTTGATCCAACCTTTGCCATTGCCCGCATCATCCGGGGAACCACTGATCTGCTCGGCTATCCCATCATTCAGGTCGATGTTCCGCGCGGTACTGACGCGCTCGATGAACTGACCCGTGGCGGAGCCAGCCTCATTGTCGCCGCCTGGGAACTGCACGATGACATTCAGGGGCTTGAACTCGCCCTGCGCGTCAAACAGACCGCCGCCGAGACCGCCATCGTCCTCGTCGGGGATGTCGATGACCCCGAATCGGTCGAAGAAGAAACCGTCGATGGTAAATCGCCCTTCGTCTATTTGCGCCGCCCCGTCGATATTCACCAGTTCCTGCGTGTGATCGTCGCCGGCCTCAAGAGCGAGGACATCTATACCGCCTACCATCCCCCGGTTTCGGCGGTTGCCGCCGCCATCGATCATGGCCCGCTGCCGTCTATCGATGTGCAGAATGCCCACGCCATCATCAAGCGCATGTTGGTCGATGTCGGCGCGATGGCGATCATCCTCGCTGGCCGCACCGGTGAAGTCCTGCTCGAAGATGGCGCGCCCGGCTATCTCGACCGCGAGAGCCTCATCCAGGACAAGCCGAACGCCGTCACCCTACGCGCATTTTCGCAGTCC
>JAEUQZ010000421.1:3944-4184 GCA_016788965.1 Anaerolineae bacterium
CGCCCTGGTCGGCGGCCAACCTCAGACCATCCACTTCTACGACGGTGATGACAAAGATGTCTTCGTCCTGTCGGTCGGTCTGCACCATTTCCTCTGCATCATCTACGATGGACAGATGGGCAGCCGTCAGTTCGGCAGCGTCACCCGCATCGGCCGCAAGGCCGCCCAGGACTTGATCGCCCTGTTGGGTGCATCTGCCTTCATGATCGACCGCCAGCAGACCCCCAGTCCCGTCGAAGT
>JAEUQZ010000422.1 GCA_016788965.1 Anaerolineae bacterium
AGAACGTAGACGACGTGCCCGGCTGAAGAACATCCGGTTCCTGTTCCCAACCGATCACCAGGACCTTCTCGTCCTGGGCCTGGACTGCGCCGACGATCACCGTCAGCATCAGCGCCAATGCCAGGACGACCCCGAGAGTGCGGGTAGATTTACGTCCAAACATATGTTCACTAACCTCCTAAAACAACGATATTGGTCTTGTCAAGAACCAGCACCCACAGCCAGACCCGGAAGCGCCGTTCTCTATTAAGACTAGGGCGGCGACTATACCACAAAGCTTAGAGAATTACTAACCAGATTTACCGGGATTTCCATGATCGTTCTGACGAAAATCCGGCGCTTTCTGATGAAACTCTCATCTTTGAATGGTCTGATCGCGCCTGTCTTCGTAAGAATACGGCCCCAGTTCGCAAAAGGTTCAAATCCGTCGTGGTCTCGGACTATGCCAGACCTACTTCACCCGGTATCGGATGCACGCAGCAGCCAGCAGATGCGGCTCTAGTCATCCCAGGCATCGTGATGGACAATACTGGCAGCCATCGGTCATGGGCACACAGATGAAGGAACACCCGTATGCCAAAACTGGGCTGTCACGCATTCGTCTGGGTGGGTGAATGGAACACGGAAACGGGCAACTATGCCATCGAACAGGTCGGGCGGGTCGGCTTCGAGTACATCGAGATACCCCTGCTCAACCCGGCCAGCTTCGACGCGGCCAGCCACCGCGCCGCGCTGCAAAAAGCCGGAATCAAAGGGGCCTGCTCGCTGGCGCTGCCCAAAGACGTTCACCTGCCGTTTTATCCCGAAGTCGCCCGGAAGTTCCTCTATGCGGCGCTGGCGCGGGTCGAAGAAGTCGGCAGCCAGTACCTCGGCGGCTGCATCGCCTACCACCTGGGCACGCTGACGGGCAAGCCGCCGACCGCCGAGGAACGCGCCACCGTCATCCAGGTCCTCAAGGACATCGCCGCCGAAGCCAAACGGCGCGGCATCACCATCCTGCTGGAACCCTGCAACCGCTACGAAACCTACCTGTATAACACGCTGGCCGATGCCCGCGAGACCATCCTGGCCGTCGGCGCGGACAACTTCAAGCTGCACGCCGACACGTATCACATGAACATCGAGGAAGAAGGCTTCTACCAGCCGATCATCGCTGCCGCCGATGTGCTGGACTACGTCCACATGAGCGAGAGCCATCGCGGGCTGGTCGGCAGCGGGACGGTCAATTGGGATGAGGTCTGGCGCGGCCTGGCCGAGATCAGATTCGACGGCTTCCTGGTGCTGGAGTCGTTCGCGGCGGTCAACCCGGATTTGCAGGCCGCGACCTGTCTGTGGCGTCCACCCAACCAGCCTTCGGAAGTGCTGGGACGCGGCGGGCTGGAATTCCTGCAGAAGGGCGCCCGCGCGGCGGGCCTGCCATAACGATTACCCGCTGCCGGAGGCGCTCAACCGCCGCAGCTCGGCCACCATCATCTGGGCGGCGCGGCCCCGATGGCTGATCTGGTTCTTGACCGCTTCCGGCAGTTGGCTGAACGACTCCCTATACCCATCCGGGATGAACACGGGATCGTAGCCGAAGCCGCCCTCCCCGTGCGCTTCCTCCAGCGCGATCCGCCCAGGGCAGATTCCCCGCACCGTAATCAGCTCGCCGGTGTGCGGCTGGCACAGCGCGATCACGCACTCGAACCGGGCAGTACGCGCGCCCTCGCCCGCGCCGGCCTCGGCCAGCGCCGCCAGCAGCTTGCCGCGCCGCTCGGCCATCGTCAGGCCGGGGCCGCCGTAGCGGGCTGGATAGATGCCCGGCGCGCCGCCCAGCGCCTCGACGAACAGCCCGGTATCGTCGGCCAGCGTCATCAGCCCGCTCGCCTCGGAATAGACCCGCGCCTTGTGGGCGGCGTTGGCTTCCAACGTAGTGGCGTCTTCCGGCACATCCAGGCCGCCTAAGCCCACATCCCGCAGGCTCAGCAGCCGCGCATCCAATCCGGCCAGCAGCGCCTCGAACTCACCCAGCTTGCCGGGGTTGCTCGTTCCAATGAGAATGTCCATTGTCCGCTTTCTCCCTCGTCCGATCCACCCCTCCACGATATCCGCGTATCCCGTACAAGTCCATTCCGGTTTACCGCTCCCAGCACATTTTGAACCTCCCTTTTAGACAGCCTCTAAGGCTATTCCAGAAGAATAGTGGATCCGTTGTAGGGGCGGATAACTGTCGTCTGCGGCGTTATCCGCCCGCTTAGGTTCGTTATTTCTCTGCAATAGCCTACCCCGGCGAGAACAACACCCCCAACAGGATAGCCTGTCCATCGGCAGCGACGGATGTCGATTGTGCGAGGGAGAAATTCTCATTCGTCTCATAGATCTGGCTGCGCTCTACCCCCTCTGCCCCCAGGGTGTAGGCCCACAAGGTGATCAGGCCTACGTTCTCGGCAAGGAAATCCCGCTGAATAGTCAGCACAGCAGTACCATCTGGTGAGAGTGCGGCGGTCCTGGGAGTTTCAAACAGCGGGGTGAATCCGGTTTCGGGGTTCACCTGGGTGAGTTGGGCTTCAGTATAGCTGCTGAAATCACTCAAGGCCGTCAGCGTACCGTCCGTCAGTCGATAGTGATACAACATGGCGGCTATCCCGGTTAACTGCGCTGCATTGGAGGCATACACAAACAGACCGGTTTGGTCAGCCGTCCAGGCCAACCCCATCGGAAGCAAGCCCGCGTCTCGGTCATCCATGTCACTTGGCAGGCCGATCCGCAGATCACTCATGGTAATGATTTGGCGGGGCGCGTCCGCCCCGGAAAGCGACATGACCCAGACGCCATTGCTGGCCGAATCCCGATCTGACTCGCGTACCAGGAAAGCGATCTGGCCGGCATCCGGAGAGACGGCCATCGCACCGTTCAAATCCCGCTCGGCGAATTCATAGATGGCAAGGCGCGTCCATAAACCGCTCAAGTCCCGGATGCGCTCTGGTTCGCCGCCTTCGGGGGACAGGCGGTACAGGGCCGTGTTCCGAATATCCCGCTGGGTGATGTCCGGTGTCTCTTCCCGCACGAAGTACAGGTAGCCGTCCGGCCCCCAGGTGTAGGCGGCTTCAATCCAGAGCGGGCCGGTGGTACCGCCTTCTGGTGCATCGCCGCCCAGCGGAATGCGGTCAAAGCCATCATCGGTCAGGTTGGTCAGGCGCTGATTGGTCGTATCCAGCACCCACAAATCGGGGTCGTTGAAGGTCATGGTCCATTCCTGTGTGAGGGCAATATAACGGCTATCCAGCGACCACAGTAGCTGACTGGGGCCATTTCTGAATTGATCCCCTGTGCTGGTGCATTGCACGCCGCCGTCGCTGAAGTTCAACAGGCAGATGCCATCGGATTCACCGGTGTCGCGTGCAAACCAGGCCATGCGGCTGCCATCCGGTGCCAGCATGGCAAAGCGTGGGTCAATCAACACGCTCAGGTTGAGGGTGTCGCTCAACTCATCCAGTGATTGTGCCTGGGTGTAGGTGATCTGGCTCAGGGGCAGTCCGGCATTCAGGATGAGATTCTCAGCCGGGGTTACAGGAGCCGATTCCTGTGCACCATAGTCCATCGAGGCCATGACGGCCTTCAGCAGAGGTTCCATCGCGGGATACTCCCCCGGCGCGGCCAGCGCGATGAACAAGGCCATGCGGTCATTGACACCCAGATCAAAGGCGTAAGCCATACCTCTGGCATGAAGGTCATACTGATACCCGCTGAACCCGTTGATCGAGAGGGACTGCGGGTTAGTGAAGCTGATCTCATCCAGCAAGCCGGTATTCAGCAGTTCTTGATGGGCTGCTTCAAAGCCGTCCACGCCGAACAGGTCTTGTGTATTCGTGTAAGCAACCACCACCGCTTGTGAGCCGGGCGGCATGGTTTCCGTCAGTTCGCCCTGCGCTACCCGGTCAACCACGACTGCCTCATTACCCAGGACGTAAGCCAGGCCGAGAGGCCGCACTTCTGACCAGCTTGCCGGATATTGGATGCGGAACAGACCATCCGGGAATTCCAGCGTTTCCGACAGCAGCCCTTCTGCTTGCTCGCAGGCCGCCAGGAGTACCCCCAGTTGCGCTTGTACTTCAGCGATGCTGGCCGCTGCCCCGGCGGTATCCCCGTTAGTTGCAGCCGTCTGCGCCTCCAGCAGCCGGGCGAGTTCATC
>JAEUQZ010000423.1 GCA_016788965.1 Anaerolineae bacterium
GTAATCCCCCCGGCTAGAGGAAGAACACCCCCTCCGGGGGTTCGGAGGCAGGGATCAGGGGTTAGGGATTGGGGATTAGGGAAAGGCAGGGTGGCCTGACAGCGGGTCAGGTGTAGGGGGTGGGCGGGGCATGATGCATCATGCCCCTAGCCGGGCGAATGGGCTGGGTGGGGATGCGGCGGACGCTCCCTAAAGGGACTTCCTTCGGTCGCACAATGGCGTCCCTACTAAGACGGTGTGAGGGAAGCGAACGTCTATTTTCAGGGGAGCATCGAGCAGGATTGGATTCTGGGAAGGCAAGGTCATGGCAGGCATGAAGGTCTGGTACGACCGCGAGGGCGATGTCCTGGAAGTCACGTTTGAAGAAGCTGCCGCGGCAATGGAAGAAATCGAAGAGGATGTTTTCGAGCGCCGCACAACCGATGGTCGCATTATCGGCTTCATGGTGTTGAACTTCAGCAGGCACAACCGCGACCCGCTCACGCTGCCCCTGACCGTGACCGCAAAAGCGGTAAGCCCCTAGGGAATGATCGGGGGCGGATCACAGCCCCGCCCCCGAACCCCATTCGACCTAACGGCTCCGCGCGATTTCCACGCCTTCGACCAGCGAGGTCATCACTTCGTCGAAATCACGGACATCGCGGCTGCTGCCGTTGATGTGGCCGAGTACCAGCAGGAAATCCCCGCCGCGCACTTCAAAGGCATAGGCGATAGCCGTCACGTCCGTCCGACCATAGCTGAAGGTCGCTCGCACGCCGTCGAAATCGCCAACCGTCACTTCTTCCCAATCCTCGAAGCTGGCATCCGGCATCAGCAGGGTTTCCAGCACGATGACATGATAGGCCGTACCTTCTTCACCGAGCGCCGCGGCCAGGTCCTGCATGTCCGCGTTTTCGGCCAGCCCGTCGGCGATGGCCTGGACGACTTCCTGGCTGAACTTCTCGAAGCGGACGGTGAACTGCCCTTCTTCGAGGTCGGCCGGTTCGCCGCGAACCGCGCTGCGGTCGCTGCCCAGCGTGATGGCCGTGTCACTGTCCTGACTCTGATTGACGGCCCAGTCTTCGGGGTAGCTGATCGTCACGGTTTCGCTGTCGATAGAGACCGTTTCCAACCCGGAACCCACGTTGCTGCTGCCCCCTTCGCCGCCGATGGTCATCTCGAACTCGCCCTCGGTATCTCCGCTGTCCAGATCGACCCGCGTGGCGACAATGATATAGGCCCCGTCCTGCTCGATGGTGTACTCGATCTGTGAGTCCGTCGAACGGCGTGAGACGTTGTCGTTCTCGGCGTAGGTTTCTTCAAAGTCGGGATCGACCAGGAACAGATAGGCATCCAGATCGCCACTGGTCGCCACCATGTCGATGAGGAGGCTGTCGCCTTCCTGAGCGATGATGCACCAGCCGAGCGCGAAATCATCGTTGTTGATCTCGCCGCTCACGGTTTCGCCGATCTCCACCTCTGGGAAGTCATTGCAGTCCGCCGACGCGCGCTGCGCGGCAGCAGCCGGAACCATTGCCAGCAGCGCGGCCAGCACCAGCACGAACACAAACAAGCGTGACTTTCGTGAAACCATTCTTGCCATCTCCTCAGTTTGCGGCACACCAGAGCGAAGGATGAAACAGCATGAGTCAGTCCGAATGCCTCCATTAAACCACAACTTTGATTCTGTGCGTACACCCCCAACTTTAAGGGATATTTATGGGATGTTCACGGGCGGATCGCCACGTGCATGTTCTGGTAGGTACTGTCCATCAGAGGAACGGGGGGACAGACCGGCCCCTCCCGAAGGCATTTGGCATCCAGGACATACACCTGCCAGATTCCAGTCCGGTTGGAGGTGAAGAGCAGCCGCTTCCCATCAGGTGACCATGTGGGAAGAATATCACGAGCGATGTGATCGGTCAGGCGCTTCATGCGGGCATCACACGGATCGGGGCTGCTCAGACAGGCAGCAGGGACAACGTAGATTTCGCTGTTGCCCTGGCGGTCGCTGGTGAAGGCCAGCCAGCGGCCATCTGGCGACCAGGCCGGGAACGAGTCCAGGTTGTAATCGTGGGTGACGCGGGTGAGCTGGGTATCGCTGCTGATCGGCATGACGACCGAGCCGAGTTCGGCCACGAAGATTTCCTGGTTGGCCGCCGGCGCCCACGAGAAGGCCAGTTCGCGGCCGTCCGCTGAGAAGGTCGGCCACAAGGCATTGGTGAAAGCTCCGGTGAGCGGTTGGGGTGCGTCTGGGCTGTCGAGGTCGTCCAGGTAGATGACCTGCCGTCCATCCAGCAGCCCGGTGAAAGCCAGATGCGTGCCGTCTGGCGACCAGGCGATGCTGCCGCTGTTGGCATCACCGGGTGGCCCGCTGAACCGCACCCGTTGATTTCCACCGTGGGCGTCGATGACGATGACCTGCTGTTCGCTCAAGCCTATCGTCATATAGGCCAGTTGGGCCCCATCTGGCGACCAGGCCGGGCTGATCCCATCAACGGTGGGCTGGGTCAGACGCACGGTCAGATCACGGCGGGTATCCAGAAGCAGCACGGCCCGGATAGCGTAAATGACTGGGTCGAGCGCCCATTCTTCGGTGGGCAGCCCGCGCCCCAACAGCAGCGCGGCGGCCGTCAGCAGCAGCGCCACTCCCCATAAGGCAGCCGTCGGACGCAGCAGTCCAGGGATGGGATCATTCACGGGTTGCTCGATGTGACAAGAGACGATAACCGGAGATTCTAGCGAGGATTCCCGTTCTTGACATATTTCCGCTCGAACAGGCCACATGGTAGCCGAAATCGGGGAGACTCACCTTATCGGGTGGTGAGAAGTGGACTGAATGGGGTCAGAGCGATTCGATTGAGGGCTGCGGTTCGGGAATCGGAATGCCCAGTTCCAGCGCCGACTCCAACCAACCGCGCTTGGCATCCTCGATCATCAGGATGGCCTCATCCGGGGTTTCCCCATCGCTGACGCAGCCGGGCAGCAGCGGGATTTCAGCCAGCCAACCGCCGCCATCTTCGGCATACAGCGGAGTCAGCAGGACGGAATAGGGTAACTTCATGTACTCGTCGAGTGTCCTACTCATCGGATCCATTGCTCCCGATTTCCGCGCGTACCTCGTCGATTGTAGTTCGACTTTGAAAATATGGTTCAATTAGATTAGTATGCTCATACAGTTGCAAGCCTCATGAGGTGTTTAGGCATATGGATGCTGCGCTCAACTTGGCTTTCTCCATGCACAAGAATCCTGGAATTTACGCCCTGCTTCTTGGGTCTGGTATTTCGCGTTCAGTAGGTATCCCGACCGGATGGGAGGTGACCCAGGACATCTTTCGGCAACTAGGCGCAATGGGAAACCACGGCCTTGCAGAGGACATCAGGTATGACGAGCTTTTTACTGCACTCGGCAAGACGCAAACAGAGCGAAATAGCATCCTCCGAGGCTATTTCGAACCAACTCCTGAAGAAAGTGAGAAAGGTCTCAAGATTCCCTCCAAAGCGCATCGCGCGATTGCTGAACTCGTCAAGAGTGGTTACATCAAGGTGATTCTCACGACGAACTTTGATCGGCTGATGGAGATCGCACTTGAGGACATCGGCATTACGCCCGATATCGTGCGATCCGACGATATGCTCCTCGGGGCAGTACCCATTCGGCATTCCGCAATCACCATCATTCAACTGCATGGCGACTATCGGGATGTTAGGACACTCAACACGCCATCAGAACTTGCCACCTATTCTGCCGTCAAGAACAAGCTGCTCGATACGATATTCGAAGAGTATGGGCTTATTGTTTGTGGATGGTCGGCAACTTGGGATGCTGCTTTACGGGATGCGATATTTCGAGTTCAGTCTCGTCGCTACAGCACCTATTGGATCGAGCCTTACGAACTGTCCCAGGAAGCAAAAGATGTTATCAACCATCGAAGCGCAGAATTGATCCCCGTAGTTGCGGATGATGTCTTCACGGACTTGCAGAGCAAAGTCGAGGCACTTGAAAGACTGAACCGCCAACATCCGCTGACTGTAGCCGTTGCTGTCGAACGGGTGAAAAAGGGTTCTGTCCGCCTTAAGGCTCCATGTCGAACCCTCGCGACCGTTGCGGCGGCGGTTCCTGGGCCGGGGACCGCTCGCGTTGCGCTTGGAGCTGCTCCATCGTCTCGGCGAGGGCGGCTTGCAGGCGTT
>JAEUQZ010000424.1 GCA_016788965.1 Anaerolineae bacterium
CCCCGCGCGACCACGCCGACGCCGGCATCGCCAAGCTGCACCGCCGGAACGCCATCATACTGCGACATGATGTTGGGCGCGTGATGGATCGAGCCGTAGGCTCCGGCGCTGCACCCGGAAACGAACAACTGGCTTGGATCAGGCGCGTTGGCATATGCCCAATCCAGGGCGGCCTGGGCGTTGGTCGCGCCCTTGAAGTTCATGATGTACTTCTCGCCCTCGAACTCGTACTCGACCGCCCGATTGCCCGTGTGGACATCGGCCGTACACACCGGGATGTACAAAGCATTGTAGTCCGCGACCGGATTGGCCGCGTTGCCGTAATCAAAGAAGCCAGCCGTCAGCGCCGCGCTCGATCCTTCGGGCACTTCCGAAACGAAGATCGGGTTGCCGTCCGGCCCGCGGAAACTGGGGGCGCAGGTCATCGCGTCCCAGCAGGCTCCACCGCCCGCGAAGTAGACCATGAACTTGGTCGTGGGTTCCGCTGCTGGGCGGACGAAGAAACGGAAGGGCGTCCCATAGGCGCAGGCCGTATCGCCACCAGGGGCGATTTCGTTCCACTCCCCGGCCTTGAGATCACCCCAACCGGGCAGCGCATCCTGCGCTGTCACCGAACTGGCTGCTAACCCACTCAGCGCCAGCAGCAGCACAACCAGAATTACCAACAACACCCGCTTTTGCATAACCCTCTCCTGAAAAGTATTCATCAAAAAGCCAACAGGGTTGACGATTGCCAACCCTGCATTGGATGATACCACAGGCAGCGGGCTGTGGGACAATTGGGCAGGTTGGCCGATGCATGTTCAGTCTGGTGTGGACTATGCGCTGCCCCAGGCCACCTGCCGGCACTCCTGACGGATGAGCTGCGAGACCCTGACTTCGCGCTGCCAGCGGTCTTTGTTCCCCGAAACCATCAGCATCAAACGCCCGAATAGTTCGCGGCTGAAGTAGATTGCCCAGATAATGGCATAGAGTCGCTGAGCGCTGCGTAAGCCATAGTTCTTGGCGAAGAACAGCACCTTGCTCTTGGTGAGGCGCGCCATCATTTCCGGTTTGCGCTGGCGGGTACTGGCCCCGCCAATGTGGATGATTGCGACTTCAGGAAGATAAAATATCCTGAATCCGGCCTGTTTGATCCGATAGCACCAATCGGTCTCTTCTGAATACATCCAGTAAGTGGTATCCATGCCACCCACCTTCTCATATACCTCTCGACGCAGGAGCATAAATGCGCCTACAACCCAATCGACCTCTTGAGCAGAATCATCAGGTCGGGGTCTCGGTGTCGGATAATACGGATTGAGTAAGCGCCGCCCCAGCGTCGTTGCGATCATGAACTCGGTTAGCAGATTTGGAAAAGGAGCATGACTGGTTTGGAAGCTGCCATCTGGGTTCAGCAGACGGATGCCACACAAGCCCACATCCGAATGCGCGTCCATGAACTCCACGGCTGCCTGGAGCGCCCCTGGCTTAACGATGGTGTCGCTGTTCAAGAGCAGCAGGTAACGCCCCTGAGCGACAGCCATACCCTGGTTGTTCGCCCCTGCAAAGCCGGGATTGTCCTGGTTCTCGATCAGCTTCACCCAGCCGAACTGCTCGCGGATCATCGCCGGACTGCCATCGCTGGAGGCGTTGTCCACCAGAATGACCTCATACTGGAGCGGCCCTGCCGTCTCCTGGATCGAGCGCAGACAGTCTGCGGTGATCTGGCGCGTGTTCCAGTTGACGATGATAATCGAGAGATCGAGCATCGGGGAGCCTCCGAGCAGATGAACCTGTCTGGCATTGTCTATTTTGGACCTTTCTTTGGCCTTACGGAGAATCGAGCCGCTTTGATACAATTCCCAGCCGCAGACGACTCCGTACAGCATTGAAGGATTGACCGCACATGGCGCAGCCCTCCCGTCCAGCACTCATCGTTCACGGCGGCGCAGGCAACTGGACGAATTTCGACGAAGCCGCTGTTCTGAATGGCGTCCGCGCGGCGGCGCTGGCCGGTTGGGAAATTCTCCGGGCGGGCGGATCGGCCATCGAAGCCGTCGAAGAGGCGGCGATTCTGCTGGAAGATGATCCGCTCTTCGATGCCGGTTACGGCAGTTTCGTCAACCTGGAAGGCGAAGTCGAAATGGACGCGCTCATCACCGACGGCCGCGGCATCCGTTTCGGCGCGGTGGCAGCAGTGCGCCGCGTGCGCCATGCCATCACGCTGGCTCGACTGGTGATGACCCGCACCGAGAACTGCTTCTTCGCGGGCGACGGCGCTGACCAACTGGCTGCTGAACTCGGCCTGTCGCTCATCCCCAACATCGACCTCGTGACTGAGAAGGAATTCGCCCTGTTCCGCCAACGTGAAGCTGACCGACTACCACGCGCGGGGCTGGGCACAGGCACGATAGGAGCCGCCGCCGTAGATTCAGCCGGACACGTCGCCAGCGCCACCTCCACAGGCGGGACGCCCGACAAGCGGAAGGGGCGCGTCGGAGACAGCCCGATCTTCGGCGCGGGTGGTTATGCGGACGATGCCCACGGCGCAGCCAGCGCCACCGGGCGCGGTGAACAGATCATGCGATTCTTCCTGTGCAAAGAAGCGGTCGATGCCGTGCGCGGCATCTCCGCGGCGCAGGCAGCCCAGGCCGCCATGCAATCCTTCGCGGCGCGTGTCCCCAGCCCAGAAGCCGGGCTGATCCTCGCCGGCGCGGATGGCAGCCTGGGAGCCGTCCACACGACTCCGGCGATGCCAACCGCCTGGGTGACGGCCGACGGGCAGGTCGGCGCAGTCATGCAGGTTCCGCCGGATTTCGGGATATGATGAGATCGTCGTCAGATGGGGTGAGGTATTCAGGATGATTGTGCAGTCTCAACGCGATCTGGCCGGACTGCTGCGGATCGGCAAAGTCGTCGGTCTGACGCTCGAACATATGAAGGCCGCTACTCGCCCCGGCATGACCACCGCCGAACTCGACGCCATCGGAGCGGAATTCCTGCGGAAAGAGGGGGCGCGCTCGGCTCCGATCCTCACCTACAAATTCCCTGGCGCGACCTGCATCAGCATCAACGATGAAGCCGCCCACGGCATCCCCGGCCCGCGGGTGATCCAGGTCGGCGATCTGGTCAATATCGATGTCTCGGCTGAACTGGATGGTTACTTCGCTGATACGGGGGCCACTGTGCCGATGCTGCCCATCGCCCCACTGCACCAGAAGCTGATCGACTGCACCCAGTCCGCCCTGAGCAAGGGGATCGCCGCGGCCCGTGCCGGTCGCCCCGTCAACGAGATCGGGCGGGCGATGGAGGCTGTCGTTCGCGGCGCGGGCTTCCGCGTGATCCGCGATCTGCCCGGCCACGGCGTCGGGCGAAAGCTCCACGAACCGCCCAGCGTGCCCGGTTTCTACAACGCCCGTCTGCGCGATAAGCTGACAGAGGGACTGGTCATCACCATCGAACCGTTCGTGTCGCTCCGCGCCAACCGCATTTATGCCGCTGCCGACAAGTGGACGCTCAAGACGCCTGACGGCAGCACCGCCGCGCAATACGAACACACGGTGGTCATCACCCGCGGCGAGCCGCTCCTGGTCACGAAGGTCTAGCCGTTTACGGCCCGCCGTGACTGCTCCCTTCTTCGACCAGGTGGTTCTGCTGACCGGCGCATCCAGTGGCATCGGCGAACAGATTGCCTACCAGTTGGCCGAGCAGGGTGCGCGCCTGATGCTGACTGCCCGCCGCGCCGACCGCCTGGCTGCCGTTGCACAGGTCTGCCAAAGCCGGGGCGCACAGACCACTTTTCTGGCCCTGGATCTGACCGATCCCGCTGCTGCTGAGAGGCTCGTCAACGAGACAGTTCAGCACTACGGCCGTATCGATATGCTGCTCTATAACGCAGGAGGCGGCCACCCCGGTCGTTTCGATGCGCTGCCCAACCTGGAGTCGATCCAGACCGAGATTGCTCTGAATTACCTCGGCCTCATCGCCTGCGTTCATCACGCGCTACCCCACCTGAAACAGACACGCGGACGACTGGTCGCTGTTGCCAGTTTCGGCGGACTGATGGCCCTGAGCGGCAGCGCTGGCTATAACGCCGCCAAGCACGCTCTACGGGGCTTTCTGAATACACTCCGCGTGGAACTGCGCGGCACGGGTATCTCTGTCACTGTCATCTATCCCGGGG
>JAEUQZ010000425.1 GCA_016788965.1 Anaerolineae bacterium
GCGCCCTTCACTGTACACGAGTTGCCCGCCGCCGCGCAACGGGCATTCAGCCGCCGCTCATACGCCCACGTCGCGGCGCTGGAAGAACCAGAGCGTTCCACCGACCAGCACGATGGTCACGACGAACAGCAGGCCGATGCTGCCCCAGGCCAACCCGTTTTGCAGCACGCCGCTGCTGTCGTAGTAGTAGAAGAACGACAGCCCGCGCAGGACATCGGCCAGCGTCCCGCTCGCCATGCCGCCCAGTGAATTCACCAGATAGCTGACGGCGACGAAGGCCGAAGCCGCCGCGACCGCTGTCGAACGCCGCCGAACTGTGACGCTCACCCAGGCAGTGAAGCCCATCACCAGCAGCAGGCTGGGCAGCACATTCAGGGTGGTGACGAACAGGCGGCCCATATCCAGCGTCAAGGCGGAGAAACGACCGCCGACCAGCAGGCCGAGGAAGGTCACGGCGACGATGCCGGCCAACAGGAGCGCGTAGGCCGCGAATTTCTCCAGCACGATCTGCCAGCGGGGCAGCGGCAGCGCCAACACCACATCCAGGATGCCATTGTCTTCATCGTTGGCGGTGATGTTCAGCCCGGCGAGGATGGCATAGACCGCCAGAAACAGCACGATCCACGAGAAGAAGGCAAAGCCCAGGAAGCCTTCCGGCGTCGCCAACGCGGTCATATCATCGCCGATACCGAGCAGTTGCAGGATGCCCGGTTTGAACGACTTCGCCAGTTCAGCATACTGCTGGAGCATGTCCACATCCTGGATGATGACCGTGACATACAAGGCGTAGCCGAACATGCCGACCGCCCAATACAGCGCCCCGCGCCAGTTCCGACGCAGCGTTTCACTAAAGGTTGCCCCCCGCATGAGATTCCCTCCCCTTCCCTTCGATTCAATTGTTGGTGGATTGCTGAGCAGGGGCGCAGCGCCACGCCGCGCCCCACAAAGTATCAACAGGCCGCGGCCTCAAACCCCCACATCGCGGCGCTGGAAGAACCAGAGCGCGGCAGCGAGCAGCACGATGGTCGCCCCCAGCGGGACGGCGACGCTGCTCCAGGTCAGCCCCTCGATCAGCACGCGGGTGCTGTCCGCATAACGGAAGATCGACAACGCCCGTATCTGGTCGGCCAGCGAGCCGGTCGCCAAGCCGCCCAGCGAGTTCACCAGGTAGCTGCCGATGATGAACAGGGCAGCGACAGCGGTGGCGGTGGATTTGCGCCGGAAGATCACGGCGGCGAAGGCGGTGAAGGCCAGCATCACCAGCAGCAGCGGGATCATGTTGAAGGTGGCCTGCGTCAGCTTGCCCGTATCCAGCGCCATCGCCGAATTCTGCGAGCCGATGATGACCCCGGCGAAAGCCGCCAGCACGATCACGATCAGCATCAGCGCGTAGGCCGCGAACTTCTCGGCGATCAACTGCCAGCGAGGCAGCGGCAGCGCCAGCACCACATCGATGATGCCGTCATCTTCATCGTTGGCGCTGATGTTCAGTCCGCCCAGCACTGCGTAGACGGCCAGCAGCAGCGGCATGTATCCGAAGAAGGCGAAGCCCAGGAAGCCTTCCGGCGTGCCCATCGCCAGCATCTCCGAGTCGGCCCCGAACATCGCCAGCAGCGCCGGCGGGAAGGACTTGACCAACTCGGCATACTGCCTGAGCATGTCGGCGTCCTGGATGATGACGGTGGCATACAAGCCGTAGATGAATGTCCCGATGCTCCAATACAGCATCCCGCGCCAGCTCCGGCGCAGGGTTTCGATGAAGGTGACGCCCTTCATGATGATTCCCTCCTGCAAGGTATGAAACCTTGCGACTGATCTGCACTACGACACGCGGCCTTCGACCTGGCCGGCGTGAACGGCGTTGTGGTTGCCATAGAAGGCCAGGAAGACCTCTTCCAGCGTCGGCTCCTGCACGCGCATGTCCTGGACGTAGTAGGGGCCGAGCGCCCGCAGCAGCGGGTCGAAGTCCCCGACGAGCCGCAGCCGCAGGCCGCCTTCGGTCTGGCTGATGTCGCTCACGCCGGGGATGCTGCCCAACTGATTCGGCTGCACCGGCTGCTGCAAGCGCACTGTCACCCAGCGGAAATCGACATGGGTCAGGTTGGTGACGGTCTCGACAGCCTTGAGTTCGCCGTTCCGCAGAATCGCCACGCGGTCGCAGATGCTCTGGACTTCGCTGAGGATGTGCGAGGACAGGAACACTGTCCGCCCTTCCCCACGGATTTCCAGCATCATCTCGTTGAAGATCTGCTGCATCAGCGGGTCGAGGCCGTTGGTCGGCTCGTCCAGGATGAGCAGTTCCGGCTGGTTCATCAGTGCCAGCACCAGACCCAGCTTGCGGCGGTTGCCGCTGGAATAGCTCCGCACCCGCAGCGTCGGATCGAACTGGAGGCGCTCCGACAGGCGGCGGACATAGGACTCATCCACGCCGCCGCGCACGCGGGCGACATACTGGATGACCTGACGCCCGGTCAGGTTCTTCCACAGGTTGAGTTCACCCGGCAGGAAGCCGATGCGCTGGTGCAGCGCCACGCTGTGCTGGTTGACATCCTGGCCGAAGATCGCGGCCCGACCGTGAGTCGGGCGGATCAAATCCAGGAGCAGGCGGATGGTGGTGGTCTTGCCAGCGCCATTCGGTCCCAGATAGCCGAAGATTTCGCCCGGATGCACGCTCAGGTCGAGGTCTTTGAGGGCGTAGATGGTCTCCGTCCGTGATTTCTGGTAGACCTTGCTGAGCTTCTCGATTTCGATGACGGGCGCAGTGTGATTCAGCGTCATGATGCTTCTCCTTCCCAAACCACTTCAACCGAACTCGCCGCAAAAATTTGGCGCATCTATAAATCAATTTAGGCCTATCAAACAACCGAGTCTCCCCCAGTTATTGGGGGGCTGGCGGACGCTGCACCAGCAGTTTCATGCGTTCCAGAACAGCCGTCAGCACGCGCTTACCGGCTTCCAGGTCGGCTCCTCCCGTCGGAGCCAGCGCCGTCTCCAGCATCAGACCCAGCGTCCGACCGACTTCTTCCAGCGGCGGCGCTTCCTGCATGGGGATCACCTCGTTCACCGTCAGGAAGCCGTAGCGGATCATCGTCAGGATGTAGGTGACGACGCGGGCGTCGAGGTCATTCCGGATGACCCGCGCGGCCTGAAGCTGCTGCACCATCTCCAACCGGAAGAAGCGATCCGTTCCCGAAAAGCGGGGATCATCCCGCCAGCGCCGCGCCAGGTCGCCGACAACCCGCGAGTCCTGCGTCATCAGGGCATGGATCAACGGATTGCTGATCGAGGCCAGGATCGCGTGCTGGTACAGCCCGAAAAGGGTTCCCCCCTGCGGATCGTGCTCGATCCTTTCCAGCAGGTCAGCGACCAGCTTTTCGCCCTCACGGAAGATCAGCGCCTCGAAAAGCTCTTCCTTGCTCTTGTAGTGCAGGTAGATGGCTCCTTTGGAGACGCCGGCAGCCTCGGCAATGTCGCTGACGGTGGTCTTGTCGTAACCGTAGTGGCTGATGAGCCGCGCTGCCGCGTCCAGGATGCGCTCGACACGTGGGTGATCTGTGCCGTCATCGGCTGCCAATGCTGTCTTCTCCTGTGACTGATTGACCCAAAAGACACATCTGGTCAAACAGTACGCCCGATTTGCATCAAAAAGCCCCCCAGAGATTGGGGGGCTGGAGGATTAGGCGATGGTAGGGACGCCTTTTCCTCTCAAAAGAGTTACCAAAATGTCACCCTAACCCGCCCGTTTTGTGCTACGCTGTATTTACGGACGGGTAGGGACGCCATTCTTGGCGTCCGGCATTCCCGCCCATCGCACCTTCACAACCTATAACACGCGAATTTCGCATCCCATCGTTGTTGCAAGAATCGCGCCGTTGCAACTGCAACAACTGCAACAACTTTTCCTTGCATGTAAGGACGCTGCCGCAATTTGCCGTTCCGCAACTGCCGCAATTGCCGAAATTGCCGCAACAAGACACCCGCCTATGCAACTTGCCGAGACCGTCATCGACCAGCGACTCGTCTCTGCTGTCCCTTCAGTGGACATGGTTTTTCGGCAGCCAGATCACTTTAGGCTATTCCAGAGAATAAGTGAGCCAGAAATGAGGTACACTCAGAAAAAAGGAAGGGGGTTGGGATGGCTGAGTTG
>JAEUQZ010000426.1 GCA_016788965.1 Anaerolineae bacterium
GAGATCGGCATCCGGAAGGCCATGGGCGCCACGCCCGCCAACGTCATCGGGCAGATCATGCTGGAGGCGTTGTTCGTGACGATCCTCTTCGGCTATTTCGGTCTGGCGATCGCGGTGCTCATCCTGGAAGGCATGGCCGTCACCCAATACGACGGCGCGGGTGATCCCTTCTCCGTAATCCTGACGCCGGGGATGGTCGGCTTCGGAACGCCCCTGACGGTTTATATGATGGGCATCAACCGCGGCCTGGACCCCTTCATGTTCATCCCCGATCAGGACTGGAACATCCTGGAAACCAGCGATGGCGACCTGTTCGCCTGTGACGATGCCGGTTCGCGGAGCTGCTGGGGCGACTCGGACGACCTCGCCGGTTATTTCGTCTCGCGCACCAACGGCCGCTTCGTCGAGTCCGATGAAGCCGACGCCATGATGAGTGTGCCCATCGATGGCTTCACCGATGTCACGATGGATGATCCGTTCGTCCTGTATTTCGCCATGACCAGCTCAGATCAGCGCACCACCGGGGACTACACCATCGTCTTCCACACCGGAACCCGCTAGGCATCTCGACAGCCGGGGTCGATGCAGCATCGGCCCCTTCACTCACGCAAACGCTTCATCCACCCGCTGCACGAACGGCTTACCATCCGTTCCCATGATGTACCGCCCGGCAGGTCGCTGCGGATCGTGACAGAAAATCAGCAGCGCCCCGGTCTCCAGCGCCCACTTTTGCCAGCGGCGCTTGCTCTCCAGCGTGACCAGCGGCTCGACATCGTAGCCCGTCATCCATCCCAACCGCTCGAAGTGAATCGCGTAGCTCGCCAGATCGCAGACGAACATGGCCTGCTCCCCGCCGCTCTCGAACAGGACGCTCATGTGCGCGGGGGTATGCCCCGGCGTCACCACGCCCCGGATTCCCGGCAGCAGATCGCTATCGCCGTCCAGCAGCCGCATCTGCCCGGACTCGACCAGGGGTTGATAGTTCATCGAAAAGTAGGTCGCCCGCGTCCGCTCGTTCGGGTGCATGGCATCCTCATATTCCCGCCGCTGCACCACATACTCGGCCTTCGGAAACGTCGCCACGATCCGACCCTCGGCATCATAGCGCGTATTCCCCCCACAGTGGTCGCCGTGAAGGTGCGTATCGATCACCAGATCGACATCCTCCGGCGCGACACCCAGCCGCGCCAGCCCGTCCAACAGACCGCCGTTGGGTCGCTCGTAGTGAATGAAGGCTTTCTGCTTGTCGGTCATCTTCTCGCCGTTGCCCGTATCAACGACGATGTTCTTGCCGCCGGCCTGCACCAGCAGGCAGTTGTGGATCATCGGAACCAGATGGTTCTCATCCGGCGGCATCAATGGCGACCACAAGACGCGCGGAACCAATCCAAACGCCCCACCCGGATCGACCTTGATGGACGAGTCGTTGATCATATGCAGGCGAAATTCGCCGATGGCAATCATGTGAAGTCCTCTATCCGTTCAACTCGCTGGCGCAGCCCAGGCCGGCGCGGCATTCAACCATGCAGTGAACTGGCGAACCAGCGTCTCTCGCTCATCCGGCGGCAGAAAAGCTGACCGCGCCGCGTGCAGCGTTTGCTGTTTGACATCATCCCAGCTCAGCGCCAGGTATTCAATGACATTGGCGACCTCGTCGCTCAGTGTCAGGTCGCTCACCAGCGGGTCATCGGTGTTGATCGTCGTGAACACCCCGCGCCGGTACAGCGCTTTCAACGGGTGCTGCTCCCAGGTACTGACCACGCCGCTGTGCAGGTTGCTCGTCGGGCAGATTTCCAGAACCACGCCGCGCTCGGCCAGCCAATCGACCAGCGCATCGTCTTCAATGGAGCGTACCCCGTGCCCGATGCGGTCGGCGTGCAGCCGTTCGACCGCTTCCCGCACATTCCCGGCCCCCGCCCATTCCCCAGCATGGATCGTGATGCCCAATCCCTCGGCTTTGGCCCGCTCAAAGATCGCCTGGAACGGCGTCGCCGGATAACCTTCTTCCATCCCAGCCAGATCGACTGCGACCACGCCCAGATGCCGGAAGCCCACCGCGGCCTCGATGACCGCTTTGCCGATCTCGACACTCTCATGCCGGTTCATCGACAGGATCAGGCGAGCCTGCGTACCCGTTTCGGCAGCAGCCTCCTGCACCGCTGAGCCGACCCATTCGATGATCTCTTCAAATGAACAGTTCAGGATGTTGGAGAGCGCCCGTGGGGTAAAGCGCAGTTCCATGTAGCGCACCTGATCGGCAGCGGCATCCAGTACCGCTTCCCGCGCCACCCGACGGATCACATCAGGTGAACGGAAAAACTGCCGCAGCGTCTGGAACTTGCCCAGGAAGTGCTGAGCATTGCGCGTTTCCCCCGGCATCATCTGGACGAACGGGCGCAGCATCTCCGAATCGTATTCCGGCATCTCGAAGCTGTACTCCCGCGCGATGTCGATCAGCGTCTCCAGACGCACGGAGCCTTCCAGATGACGATGAAGCTCGATTTTCGGCAGGCTGCGTGCCGCGGCCAGTAGGTCAGCTTTCACGGCCTATCCTTCAGCGTGAACAATAAGACATTCTACCGATTATAATCGAAGTTTAGCCGCGCTCTGCCAAAAGCCAACTCCAGTATCGCCAGGCAATCACCACGCCCAGCGTGATCGCCAGCGCCGGCAGCCCGGTGATCAGCAGCACCGCCAGCATATCCTCATGCAGTTCAGCCGGCGTTCGTCCCTGAATCAGATACACCACCCGTGCCCCCAGGCTGATGGCGAGCAGCATTCCGCTGAGGTAGAAACCACGATAGAACCGGGGAGCGCGGGTCACTTCGCCCATCCGACGGCTCAACCATCCCATCACTACCAATGCCGCGATGATCGCACCCTGCCCCAGCAAGCTGAACCACTCGCTCAAGATGACCACGAAAGCGTTCCTTCATCGATGACGCGACATGCGGCGGTACAAATACAAGGATGCGCCCAACAGGATCAGCCCGCCTACCCCCAGCAGCGCATTGGCAAGGATATCCCCGGTGAGGTGATCGATGCTGGCATAACGCACCGCCGCCAGTCCGAACAGCAGCAGCGGGGCCAGGAACCACTGGAAGCGAGTCGGCTCCCCCGTGGAACGCTGATAATGCCGCGCGATCAGCAGCAGGAACAGCAGCAGTAGAGCCAGTGGGAACCAGGTGTACAGCGTGAGGATCTGGCTGACGGTGATGGCGGCCACGCCGATCACTCTCCGGCGTTAGCGCATACTGTGGATGACGTGGTTGATCGCTTTGACCCGGAAGGCACGGTCATCGCAGGCGCGGACAAAGGCGTTGATGAGATCGCGCATCGATGGATCAGATACCAACTTGAAGATGATGCGGTCGGATACCTTCGCCTGGATCAGGACGCCTGACTGTACCAGACCGCTGAGTTCATCGGCAACGCTGGCGAGATCACGCCCCATGTAACGAGCGATATTCTCGGCGGTGTCCGCCGCATGTGGATTGTCGTGGAAGAAACGCACCAGGTCCCACTTGACGAAGGAATTGACCTTACTGCGTAGGAATTCGAGCAGCTTTGGATCAATGTCTTCTGCCCGACGTGAGGCAAATTCCGTCTGTGTCATCGCACGTACCCCATCAAATGCCCTCATGCCGCATGGCAACAGAACGCGAAGCCCGGCCATATACTGCCGCAGTCCCCGCGCTGAATACCGCCTCTGGATAGTCTCCCCAGAGGCGGATTCTGTTCCATAGTTCTATTGTACCTCTTACGACGCTTTTCCGGTCGCCCGATCTGTCTTGTAGTGACAGAATTTGTACTTTTTGCCGCTGCCGCACCAGCAAGGGTCATTGCGCCCCAGTTTGTTGAGCGCGCGCACCGGCTCCGCTTTGGTTTCAGCCGCGCCATTCGCGCGTGCCGCCTGCATCTGCACCGGACGGCGGAGCGGCTGCTGCTGGCGAGCGACCTGTGCCGTCAGCAGTTGGTAGGCCGCCTGTTTGCGAATCTCCTCGGTCATGCCCTGCCACATATTGAAGCCCTGGCGCTTGTATTCCACCAGCGGATCGCGTTGGGCAATCGACATCAGCCCGATGCCTTCGCGCAGCACATCCAGATCGGTCAGGTGACGCTGCCAGTGCTGGTCGATGCTCCG
>JAEUQZ010000427.1 GCA_016788965.1 Anaerolineae bacterium
GGAACGCTGGCCGAGCGCATCCGCACGCTGGCCGATTCGCTGGATGACACCGGCGACCAGCTCAACACATTGGGGAACGCCCTCAAGACCGGCGGCCAGGCCCTGAAGGGCTTGTAGACCCTGCCGCGGCTTGACTGGGTGCATTTCATTCTTGGGGTAAAACCGGATAGCATGAGGCCCCTCCTTGAACAGACTCGCTTATCGCGCTGTCTTTTGTCCCTTCAGTGGACATGGCTTTTCGGCAGCCGTCTGGCGTCCGCAAAACGACCATCTCCCTTTATCAGAACGTCTGCGCGGCTTGGCTTGTGTCGGGGGATCGACGGGGCTACACTGAAAGCGATGGGTGAATGAAGGTGCAGTGATGCTCAACACACGGATCGATCTGGATGAGTTTCTGGCCGTCGCGCTGGCTCCTGAAAATGCGGATCGCCGTTTGCAGCGCATCGATGGGGAGATTGTCGAAGTGGTTTCCAACAACCAGTCCTCCGAAATCGGCTTCACCATCGGCAGCGAACTCTACAGCTTCGTCCGCCCCCGCAAGCTGGGCCGCGTGACCGGCTCGGATGGTGGCTACACCATTCTGGGCGAACAATATATCCCCGACTGCGCCTTCGTCAGCCACCAGCGCCAGCCGCAGACCACCACCGAGGCCTACCCGGAAGTCGCCCCCGATGTGGTCGTCGAAGTGCTGTCCCCCAGCAATACCGCCAGCGGCGACGAGCGCGACCGCCTCTCCCGCAAAGTGGCGAATTATCTGGCGGCTGGCTGCGAACTCTGGCTGGTCTACCCTGATGAAAAAAAGCTGGAACGTTATGTGGCCGGGGAACCCGTCCAGACTTACCGCAGCGGCGACACCCTGCCCGGTCGCGGCCTGCTGGAGGGTTTCCGTCTGGATATCGCCTCCGTCTGGCCGGCCTGATCGCCCCGCCCGCCTTCCCCCCTCTCCCAGCGGTACTCCGCGTTCGGGAGAGGGGGCAGGGGGTGAGGGCTGCATTTCCCCCTGACCGCCCCGTCCGCCACACCCCTACCCGCACATGCGCCCTCGTTGGGGTATGATGCATCATGCCCAACCCACCCCCTCGACATGACCTGCCTTCAGGCCGCGCCCTGTCTTTCCCCAATCCCCGATCCCTAATCCCTAATCCCTGCCCCAGAACCCCCGTAGGGGGTGGTCTTCACGTTAGCCCGGCCATTACATGGCCGGGTGACGCCCACGCTGCCATACCCACTCCGCGTCAGCATTGCATCCTGTGCTACTTTGCGCTTCAATGGATGCAGACCACCTCTCCACCGGAGGCTCCCATGACCCACGATCCCCTCAGCGGACAATCCCTCATGACCCACGTCCAGGCGCTCGCCGACGGCATCGGCCCCCGCCCCGCCAGCAGCCCCGCTGAATGGCAGGCCCGCGATTACATCCGCCGCCAGTTAGCCGATCTCGGCCTCACTGCCGTCGAGGAAATCCGCTTCGTCTCCCCCGATACCTGGGGCTACGCCGTCATCACCCCCACGCTGCTCAGCCTGCTCGGCAGCTTCATTGGACGCCTCGGCGGCCCCTTGCGGCTGCTCGGCAGCGCCGCCTCGCTCTTCGGAGCCTATACCCTCGGCCAGACCATGCGGAGCGCCCGCCAGCCCCTCAGCCCATTGTTCCCCTCTGGCCCCAACGCCACCCTCGTCGCCCGCATCCCGCCAGCCAGCGGAACCGCCCGGCGCACCGTCGTCCTCGTCGGCCACACCGATACCAACAAGCACCGCCAGACCTTCAGCCCGCGCCTGAAAACCCTGCTCCGCCCCGCCGCCACCCTCCAGGTGAGCGCCCTCGCCCTGAACGGATTGGGCACGCTGCTCGGACTCAAGCGCCTCCGCTGGCTCGGCGAGCGCCTGTCGCTGGTCGCCCTGTTCACCTGCCTGCTGGATGAAACCGGCGGCTTCGTCGATGGCGCCAACGACAACGCCTCCGCCGTCGCCTGCCTGCTTGGATTGGCCGCCCACCTGCAATCCGACCCCCTGCCGGACACCGAGGTCTGGTTGGCCTTCACCGGCGCGGAGGAAACCGGCTGCGTCGGGATGCACGCCCTGCTCGATGCCTACGGCGACCGCCTCCGCGATGCCTGGTTCCTCGACTTCGAGATGGTCGGCGCCGGCCGCCTCGCTTATATCCAGTGGCACAGCAGCCTCTCCTACTGGGACAGCTATACCCCCGACGACGACTCCCTCGCCTGGGCGCAGCGCACCGCCTCCGCTTATCCCGACTTCGCCGTCGGCGGCGTCCCCATGACCATCACCGAGGAGATCGGCGCCCTGCGTTCGCGCGGCTTCCGCGGCATCTGCCTGACCGGTGTCGGCGCTGATGGCTGGCTGGTCAACTGGCATCAATACAGCGACCGCGCCGCCCACATCGAACCCGCCTGCCTGGAACGCGCCGCTCGCTTCGCCCTGGCGATGCTCCACACCCTCGCCACCCCCTGACCGCTCCGCGCGCCTTTCCCCCTCTCCGTAGGGACGCCATTCTTGGCGTCCGCCGCCCCCCTAATCCCCAATCCCTAATCCCCAATCCCCAATCCCAAATCCCCAATCCCTAATCCCTAATCCCTACCTTATCATACGCCGCCAGCGCCGCCGCCCGCCGCGCCTGACCCGCCGCCGTCTCCGGGAACACCAGCGGGAAGCTGCTCAGGATGTGCCCGTAATCCTCCCGGCTCAACCCGTACAGATGCGCCACCAGCCCGTCGATCTCATCCCGCAGCCGCTGCCGTTCCCCTGGATCGACCGCTGCGTTCGCCGCGTCCCACGCCCCACCCATCACCGCCTCCCACAGCCCCGCGAACTCCCGCCGCGTACACGTCAGCCGCGCCGCCCGCGGCACAATCGCGTCGAAATACCGGTTCCCCGCCACCAGCCGCGGCAGGGGGAGTTGATATAGCATGAACAAACTGACATTTGAAGTTACTCGTAGACGTACAATACTGTCCAGTGTGAGACTATTGAGTACACCTTGGACATAGAGCTGCACATCCGGTTTGAGATTGTTCCCAACTTGCGTATACATTGAATGTCCACAGAAGACATTACCAGGAATTATGCAACTTATCAAGGTTCGCTCATTGGTGCTATTTGCGATGGCTCTGAAAGCTAAGCGGGCAAATCGGTAATCAGTAGGTGACTGATTTCTATTTTGCCCAAATCTCTCAATTCCTCTACTTGTATCCACCCAGTAGATCGGCTCACCGTAGAAGGCATCATATTGGTGTATCATCTTTCCTTCATACAGTGCCCAACCTTGCTTTGAAGTATTGAAAATGTCCCTATCGTTGGTCATGTCGAATTCGCGGGTGAACTTGATGCGCCAGGGAAGCGCCGCGCTGTCGTCCCCCACCAGCGGCCACCCATCATAAATCTGCTCGGCAATCGCGTAATCCCGCCGCGTCTGGAACTCCATCAGGCTCAGACTGTCCGGGCTGAACCGCGTCAGCGACTCCCGCCGCATGTACACCAGATTCTCCGGGTTGGCGAGGAAGCTGTGCAGTTCCGTCGGCGCGACCGCCACCCGTGGATTGAAGCGGAACGTCGCCCAGAAGCCCTCGCTTTGCGTCCCCTTCCGCGCTCCCAACAGACAGAACTTGAAGCGATGATCGACGCTGGGGAAGAAGAAGCGTTCATTGCTGAAACTGAAAAGATGCTCGATGCTGCCCTCGTTCAGCAGCATCTCGCGCAGGTCTTTCGTCCCCAGATCGGTGTAAATCCCCGACGGGATCACGTAGCCCAGCCGCCCGTCCTGTCCCAGCAGGCTGTACATCCGCTCCAGGAACAGCTTGTGCGTCGCCGGGTCGCCCCGTCCCTGCCGCGTGTAATCCGGGCTGCCCCGCAGGAAGGTCGTCGTCTGCCCGACGCTGGCGTTCAGCGCCTCGAAGTCTGCCCGGCGGCGCGGCTCTTCCCCGTCCAGTTCGGCGATGCGCTGTTCGGCCTGGGCGCGGCTGTACTTGCTCTCGATCCGTTCGTCGAACTGCGCGTAAAACTCCCGCAAGTCCGGCTTCAGGATTTCCCACGGCGGGTTGCCGAAGATGATCGTGAACCCCGGCTCGGCCTTGACCGTCCCGTCTGCGTTGTAAAACACCTCCGGGAACTCGATCCCCCAAT
>JAEUQZ010000428.1 GCA_016788965.1 Anaerolineae bacterium
GTGTCTGGCGGCACAGACAGGGCATCCGCCGCCAATTGTGAAACCGTGCGGCGCGGATGCCGGTTCCTTTGTCCAACAGTCGTGGAGTACCCCCTGCATGAGCAATCAGCAGATCAACCGGATGCGTTATGCCGAAGCCGATGACGGCGTAGCGCCGCCACCGCGCCTCCTGTTGGGGCTGGCGATTGCCCTGCTCGGCCTGTTTGCCATCGGCATCATCGCCGCCCTGCTGGTCATGATCCTGCGCCCCGCCCCCAGCCAGCTTCTCGAAATCGGCATCATCGCCGTCCCAGTGATCGTCATCGGCACGCTGCTGGCGTCGGTGCTGTTCCGCCGCTGGCTGCCACGCCGCTTTACCGTGATCCTGGTCGCCCTGTGGCTCATCGCGGCCATCGTCGGCGGAACCGCCTTCATCGTCGTCTTCCGCAACAACCTGGCCCCCGGCCAGCGCGAAACCGTCAAGAATTACCTCCCCTTCATGGAAATCTTCGCCCCGCCGCTGCCGCCCGCCGATACCTCCCTGCCCACACCGATGCCTGAATCCCAGAGCGGCATTTCCGCCGAAGACCTGTTGAGCGATCCGCTTGGCAGCGGATTATCGACCCCATTGCCCCCGACCGAACTGCCCCAGGTCATCGCGCCCACCACGCCGTCCCAGGAACCCACCCAGGCCGCCACCGTCATGCCCACGGCCACGCCAGTCGTGACCGCCACCCTGCCGCCAACCCAGGCCGCCATCGCCCCCACCCAGGCCAACACATTTGCGGTCAGCGCCAATCTGCCGCCTGTGCGTCCATCCGCCCACCGCCTCTACGGGATTACCGCCGTCAAGCAGGGCTGGAACAACTGCGGCCCGGCCAACATCACCATGGCACTCAGCTACTACGGCTGGAAACAGGATCAGGAAGTCGCCGTCTCTTACCTCAAACCCGACCGCGAAGACAAGAACGTCAATCCCTGGGAACTGGTCGATTTCGTTCGCTCGCAGTCCGGCGTCCTCGCCCTGACCCGCATCGGCGGCGACATGGAACTGCTCAAACAGATTATCTCCAACGGCTTCCCCGTCGTCATCGAAACGGGCTACCTCTACGAAGGTTCCGACTGGCTCGGCCATTATCAGACCGTCGTCGGCTATGACGATGCGCTCCGCGTCTTCTACATCTACGACAGCTACCTCGGCGCCGGCGAAAACGGCTCCGGCATTCCCGAAAGCTACGAGGACTTCGACCGCTACTGGCAGAACTTCAACCGCACCTTCGTCGTCCTCTACCGTGCCGAAGAAGAAATCACCATTCGCACCCTGCTCGGTGATCGTGCCGATGTCACCCGCGCTGCCGAGATCGCCCTGCAAACCGCCCAGGAAGAAGCCCGCGCCAACCCCCAGAACGCCTTTGCCTGGTTCAACCTGGGATCATCCTTTGCCGCGCTGGGCGAATACGAAAAGGCTGCATCAGCGTTCGATAAAGCCCGCCAGCTAGGGACGCTCCCCTGGCGCATCACCCTCTATCAGTTCGGCCCCTTCGAGTCCTACTATAACGTCGGCCGCTACGACGATATCGTCTTCCTGGTCGATTCCAACTTCAACAACGGCGGGCAGTACGTCGAAGAAATCTGGTACTGGCAGGGCAAGGTGCTGGCTGCCCGCGGCGAGACCGCCCAGGCTGCTTCGTCCTTCCGTCAGGCCCTTCAGCGGCATCCCGGCTTCGCCGCCGCCGCCGAAGCCCTGAAGTCCCTACCCGCGACCTGAGCGCCACCATGACTGCCGAAACCCGCACCCGCCAGTTGGCCCGCTCCACCATCATCGTCGTGATCGCTTTCGGCGCGGCCAAACTCATCAGCCTCGCCCAGACCTTCCTGATCGCCAACGTCTTCGGCGTCGGCGCGGAATGGGCCGCCTATGTCACCGCCAACCGCATCCCGGAGATCATCTTCACCCTGATCGCCGGCGGTGCGCTCGCCCACGCCTTCATTCCCATCTTCAGCGGCTATCTCGCCAGGAACGACACCGACGGAGCCTGGCGCATCGCCAGCCACGTCGTCAATACCATCTTCTGCGCCACCTTCGTCGTTAGCCTGATCGTCTTCCTGATCGCCCCCTGGCTCGTCGCCAACGTCGTCGCCCCCGGCTTCGACGAAGCCACATCTCAGCAAACCGTCGAACTCATGCGAATCCTGCTCGTCAGCACCCTGATCTTCTCGGTCAGCGGCATCATGATGGGCATCCTCCAGAGCCACAACCACTTTCTATCGCCCGCTCTCGCCCCCATCATGTTCGATGTGGGCATCCTCGCCGGCGTGATCTTTCTGATGCCCCCCTTCGGCGTCCGCGGCATCGCCCTCGGCGCGGTGTTTGGCGCGGCGCTGCATCTCGGCATTCAGCTTCCCGCTCTGTTCCGCGTCCGCGCCCGCTGGACGCGCGAGTTAGGCCTGCGTGATCCTGTCCTCTGGCGTGTCATCCGTTTGATGCTCCCGCGCGTCGCCGGGCTGGGAGTCTTCAGCCTCAACTTCCTCATCATGACCAACATCGCCTCCCGCCTGGGAACCGCCCCCGTCGCCGCCCTGGATTGGGGCTGGCGGCTCATGCAAATCCCCCAGACCCTCATCGGCACAGCCATCGGCACAGTCATCTTCCCCACCCTCGCCGCCCTCAGCGAAGTTGGTGATGAACGGGGCAAGCGCGAAGCCCTCTCCGGGGCGCTCCGCGTCATCCTGCTCACCAGCATCCCGGCCTCGGTCGGTATCATCTTCGTCGGTCGCCCGCTCATCAGCCTGCTCGAACGCGGTGCATTTGACGCCGCCGCCTCTGCGCTCGTCTACAACGCCCTGAGCATGTTCGCTCTCGGCATCGTCGTCCACTCCGCCCTGGAAGTCGTCGCCCGCGGCTTCTACGCCGATAAAGACACCCTCACGCCGCTCTGGGCCGCCCTCGGCGGCGCGGCCATCAATTTTGTGCTGGCCGTCGTCCTCAGCGGCGTGACCCGCGTCGAAGCCAACGGCCTCTTCAATCACTTCGCCGAACAGTTCCCCGGCATCGGTGTCCCCGCAGATGTAGGAAACGTCGGCGGTCTTGCGCTGGCGAATTCCCTCGGCGTCACCTTCGAGGTACTCGTCCTCCTCTGGATACTCCGCCGCCGCTGGCACGGCGCGGATGAATCCGCCATCGCCCGCACCGTCGTCAGGACGCTCGCCGCCAGCCTGCTCATGGCCCTCGCCATCGTCCTCGTCAACGCCCTCTGGACAGCTCTCGGCCTCGCCGGGCGTGGATTGGTCTTCACCGTCATCCAGATTGGCCTGGAAACGGGCATCGGCCTGATCGTCTTCATCGTTGCCGCCCTGCTCCTCCAGATCGACGAGATTCATTACGTTCGCAACCGCTTAATTCGCCGCCGCCCGGTGGAGGGAACTGCATGAGCATCGACATCCGCTTTCTGACCCTCGGCCTCGCCTCCACCCACTGCTATATCGTCGGTGATACCGAGTCCCGCCAGGCCATCGTCATCGATCCTGTCGATCAGGCCCGTCTCATCGCCAAAACCGCCGCTGACGCGGGCTGGGACATCAAACTGATCCTCGCCACCCACGGTCACTTTGACCATGTGCTGGCCTCAGCGGAGCTTAAAGCCATCACCGCCGCCGCCTTCTGGATTCACAGCGGGGCGCTGCCGCACCTTCAACGCCTGCCCCAGACTGGCCTGATGTTCACCGGAGAGCTGTTCCCGGAGGCCGCCGTGCCCGACCGCCTCCTTGCCGATGACAACGACCCCATCGAACTCGGCGCGATCCGCCTGGAAACCCTCTATACGCCCGGCCACGCGCCCGGCCATATCGCCTACTTCATGCGGGAAGCCCGCATCGTCTTTGGCGGTGACTGCCTCTTTTCCGGCAGCGTCGGCCGCACCGATCTCCCCGGCAGCGATTACGACACCCTCATGCGCTCCATTTTTGATAAGCTGCTGCCCCTCGGTGATGAGGTCCGCGTCCTCGCCGGCCACATGGATATGACCACCATCGGTAAGGAACGCGCCACCAACCCCTTCCTACGCGCACCACTGCTGAAAGCCGCGCTCGGCCTGCCCGGCGCACAGGATTGGGAAGCCTTCGCCGAAGTGCGGCGGCGCAAGGATGGGTTCAAA
>JAEUQZ010000429.1 GCA_016788965.1 Anaerolineae bacterium
GCCACGATCAGGCGATCCTCGGCCTGAACGGGCAGCAGTCCCGCGCCGACCAGCAGGATCAGCGCTGTGATGATCGAACGGCTGGCAAGGCGCATCAGGCGCGTATTCATCGCGGTCAGCCTTCCGGCTTCATATTGCGACTGCCGAGCTTGACCAGCAGCGCCGCCGCGATCAACAGGCTGCCGACAAAGACGATGTACCATCCGGTATCGACATAAGCGACGGTTTTGAACTGCCCGATCACGCCTTCGCCCAGGACGGGGGGCGTGAAGGGCTGGATCGAACTGGACAGCGGCGCATACGGATCGAGGTTCTGCCCGTAGTAGGCCATCCAGAAGCCCAGGTCGGCCAGGAAGATAATCGGGAAGAGCAGCGCGGGGATCGCCAGCAGCCACGTCCAGCGCCGCCGCCAGAACGCCGCCACAACCAGCAGCGCCACCATCAGGATGACCGCCGGAATGGCAATCGAGCGTTCAAATTTGGCCGCCTCATACAGTGATTTCATACCGATGTAGTGATTCAGGCCATCGATCTCGCGCACTTCGTCTAGTTTGGGGTCTTCGTCCCCGGTCATGTTGTTGACGAAGACGCGCAACCGCAGGCCACCGGGATACTGCGGCGCCTGGAGAACCAGCCCCCAATAGGGCTGGCTGATCGACACCAGCAGCAGCACCGCCGCGACGATAAAGAACAGGGAGGGCAGCCACTTCAGCCAGCGGCGCAGACCGGTCTGCGGGCTGCTCAGTGCCGACTGAGTTGGGGTTGAAGGGATTACATTGGTTGTCATCTCGAACCTCTCATCAGGCTGTGGGTTGGGGATGGTCGAGGCGGCTGCCCCGACCATCCCAGTGGACAGGCCTTATTGCGGCTTGACCGTCATGTAGCCCATCATTTCGAGGTGGAGCGCGGAGCAGAACTCCGTGCAGTAGAAGCTGAACACACCTGAGCGAGTCGCATCGAACTCGAAGGTGATCGATTCGCCTGGCTCGATGCTCAGGTTGATGTTGTAGTACGGAATGGCGAAGCCATGCGTGGCATCGCGGGCACGTTCCACGTTGGTGATCGTCCAGACCACATGGTCGCCAGCTTCGATCTCGACATGTTCCGGGGTCATGTGGCTGCGTACTGCCGTCATCCGCACGGTGACGTTCTTGCCATCGCGGATAATGCCTTCCGTGCCCTGCGTCACGGCGCGCGGATCGACCGACTGCGTGAGCGGGTTCCAGCCTACTTCAGGATAAACTTCCCAGGCTGCCAGCTTGTCAGCCTTGATGATCTGAGCATAGTGCGGTTCCGCGCCCGTGATCGGCATGTCATAGAGAATCTGAGTCTGGTCGCCGGGCTGCGAGATATCAATCAACTGGAGGTTCTGCGGCAGCAGCGGCCCGGTACTCAGGAAGCGATCCACCGACCACTTGTTGATCGCCACCAGGAAACGACCATCCGGCGAAGCGGTATCGCCTTCGGCAGCGGCCAGATGCCCGACATTGTATTGAACCGGAGTCTTGTTGATGAGCGTCCAGCCATCCTGCGGGCGATAACCCTCGGCGCCGATGCTCCAGCGAGCGACTGCGCTATCCAGGAACAGGCTGGTATAGGCATAGCCCTGATCGTCAAAGACCGTGTGCAGCGGGCCAAGCCCCAATTCGACCTGGACTTCCAGCACGCTTTCAAAGGCCAGCACCGGCACGCCGAAGACATCCTTCTCGGTCGCGCCAGCCGCGATGGCGTCCTGCATCTTCTGGAAGCTGTACACCGAGACATGCGGGTCAAGCTTGCCGCCGACCACCACGAAGTCACCCTTCGGGGTCACATCCGCGCCGTGCGGGCTGCGGGGTTCGGGAGCCAGGAACAGCAGGTTGTTCTGAACGGCTGTCTCCAGCGGGATCACCTTGAAGCCGTTGATGTCAATCGCGCCGCCGCCCTGGAAGACCGCCTCGGCTGCCTTCAGGTTGATGATATGCAGGTAATCGACCGCGCCCCTGCTGACGCCAGCCTCGAACGGCGGATTGCCGCTCTCGATGCCGCCCGTCGCCATCTCGGCGTTGAACGAGTTGCAGAAGACCCACCCCTCCGAGACCCCCTTGCCCGAATCGCACAGGTCCTGCCAGTAGGGCGGCAGTTCCATGGCGAATGACTGGCTGAAGTCGATGCGCCCGGTGGCGCGGTCGAACTTCCAGAAGGTAATCATGCCGCTGTAGGAATTCTGATAGTCGGCGATGGGCGCATAAGCTCCGCCCAGTGGCAGACCATACTGGCCGCCTTCGACGATGTATTCGGTGTTGGGCGTGACGAAGGTTCCGCCGTGGTCGTTCAGGTAGGCCGGGTTGTGGACGATCTGCTTGGTCTCGAAGTCGCGCAGATCGATGACCGCCACGCGCCCGTTGGCCTTATCGCCGATGAACAGCCACTGACCATCATATTCGCCGTTGGTTTCGCTCAGCGCCGGGTGATGGGTATCGCCCCAGCGGATTTCCTGCCCATCGATGTTGCCCTGATCCAGGACTTCATTGCCGGCCCCATAGCCGTAGCCCTGCCACGATTCCGGCGTGAAGACTGAAATCAACCGCAGCAACCGCATCGAGGGCATCCCTATCGCCAGCACCTGACCCCCTTGCCCTGCCGAGGCGAACATGACGTACTCGTCCATCACGCCGCTGGGGGTATAGGTCATGGCGGCCGCCCGCAGGTCAGCTTCGGTCAGGCCGCGCTGCTGCGCGATGGTCTGCCAATCGGTGGGGCTGCCCTGGGCGCTGGTGATGGCCTTGGGGGTAATCACCACCGCCAGCACCACTACCGTAATCAGGACTGCGCCGATCAGCAGCACTCTAGAGGATATTCGTCGTGAAAACATCGTTTTCTGCCTCCCTTTTCCGAAAAGATACGGAAATGCTCATTGTCCACTGCGTAGAGCAGTACTCTCGTATCCTCATCATGGGGGGGAAGCGTGATCTCAGATGTGACCCAAGTCACATCGAGTGATGAATTTCACGAACAGGGGAGGCTATCGGGCTTCCAGCAGGGCAATGCTGCGGAGTGCTTCGAGGTCGCGGATCAGAATGGTGCTGCGGCTCATGCGAACCAGTCCGTCGTCTTCGAACTTCTTGAAGGTGCGGTAGACGACTTCACGGGCTGTGCCGACCATGTCGGCAAATTCCTGCTGAGACAGCAGTCGGTCAAAGATGATGCCGTCGTCGAAGTGCCGCCCTTCGACTTCGGCGCGGAGGATCAGCACCGTCGCCAGCCGTGAAGTCACATCCCGAAAGGCCAGGTCATGCACCAGCGTGACGAACTGCTTGAGCCGCTCGGTGATGAGCCGCAGAAAGGCTTCCTGGAAGTCCGGTTGTTCGTCCAACAGGGAGTGTAGAACGTCCGGCGGCAGGCAAACCGCCGACACCGGGGTGAGCGCCGTCGCCGAGTACGGGCTGGATGTTCCGGTCGAAAGCGACTCTGCCCCCAGGCAGTCCCCTGGAACCGGCAGCGCTAGGATTTGACATTTGTCTTTGGATTGTCGGTACAGCTTCACCCGGCCGCTTTGCAGAATGAAGAGGGGCGTCGGAGGATCGCCCTGATGGTACAGGTCGCTTCCAGGCGCATATTCGGCCAGCAGCCCCTTTTCAGCGATGTGCCGCTGCGTCCGGGGACTGAGCGCCGCGAAGAGCTGGCTTCTGGATAACAAGCCGATGCTGACCATGGTCAAGCTGCCCGTGTCATAAGTCGCCATGCCGTCACCTTAGCGCAAGGCGGGGTCATTCGATGTGACCTAAATCACGTCAGCCGGACGTTTTGTCCTCGTTGCGGGCACAGCGTGGCAGCAGCGCATCCGGGTTGAGGAGGATGATCCGTCCGGTTTCATGGTGGATGACCCCTTCGCGTTCAAGGACGCTCAGGTGGCGGGTGACGACCTCGCGGACCGTTCCGGAAAGTGCCGCCAGTTTCTCATGCGTCAGTTCCACGACGGGCTGTGCGCCATCTCGGTTGACGTAAGTCAGGAGGCAGTCGTTGATCCGGTCTGCGGCTGTCCACGATCCCAACACTTCGCTGACCCGCGCCAGATGTTCCAGACGTTGGCTGTAAATGTGTAGGAG